>SMXP01000050.1 GCA_004356335.1 Alphaproteobacteria bacterium
AGATTCCCCATCATCGGCACATGGCCGCCGATGCGAATGGCCTTCAGCGATTGCGGCAAAGTGCCGGCGCCACCTAGCTCCATGACTGAATCGACCCCCCTGCCATCGGTCAATTCCAATATTGCGTCAGCCCATTCCGGCGTGGTCTTATAATTGACCCCGTGCGAGGCCCCCAGATCCTTAGCTTGGGCGATTTTATCGTCGCTCGACGAGATAACTATGGCATTGGCACCCAAGGCCTTGGCAAATTGGATGGCAAACAGGGCAACACCGCCCGTGCCCATGGCAAGAATCGTATCGCCCGCCTTGATGTTTGAAACGGCGAGAGCGGCCCAAGCGGTCAGGCCCGCACAAGGAAAACACGCCGCTTCTTCGAAGCTCAAAAAATCAGGAAATGTGCACAAAGCGTCCTGGTCGAAGATCCCGTATTCGGCCAGGGTGCCCGGCATTTCACATCCGGTGCTCACCCCCTTCTCCGCCCGACTGCCGTCGCCAGAAATCCATTTCGGGAAAAATGTCGGCGTTACCCGATCGCCGACTTTGACCCGGTCGACACCGTCGCCCAACGCCACAACCTCGCCGGCACCGTCCGACAAGGGAATGATAGGAAGCGGCAAATCGGGCCGATAAAACCCTTGAGCGATCATGAAATCCCGATAATTGATCGAGGCGGCGTGCAATTTGACCAAGACTTGGCTCGGCCCCGGTTCCGGTTGGTCTAACTCGCTGAGAACGGTATTATCCGGCCCAAATTTGGTCAATTGAATAGCTTTCATGACATCTCTCCTCTTGCCCTTGCGGTAATATCGACGTCGGCGCGCCTAGGGTCTTTCCGGTTTTGATGAAATCAAAACCTGACCCTAAGTTGTTGTTTTATCGTGTTTCCGGACGGAAAACCGGGTCCACTTTTCCTGGAAACACTCTAACGCCGCCTGGCCCATTCTTGTCTTTAGAGCACGTTGACAAAAGATGGCATCCCTAACGTGCTCTAAGTCTTTGTTTTGTCGCGCATCCGGACGGAAAATCGGACCCCACTTTTCCTGAATGCGCTCTCGGCACGAATATCGTCCCAACGACACGGCCATTGGCTGCCGCTTTAGCATTGCACGTCTTCCGCCCATAAGGACAAAAGATCCCGCCGTCTATACGTCGGATGACCGGGTTGGATGACCGGGTCGGATTAGCTGCGCCAACGCAACACCGCATCGGTGACCGGATTGACAAAAGGCTCCCCCGTATCGACCGATGTGGTCCAATTCTCCTTCAGCCGGTAATACCATTTAGCCGGCGTATCCGCGTCATCGATCAGAATCTGCTTTTTCATATGGGGCAATGCTTTTTGCTGCAAATCAACAATATCCCTGTCTTGACGCAAAAACGCCCGTGCCATGGGCCGGAAAATCGGTTTCACGATATTAAACAAAGGCTGGGTCCAGTAGAAGGTTTGGGTCACTTCGGTCTTTGTGTCGTCGATCGCAACCACCGTCGTCAATCCGATCACCGAGGCCCGCGCAGCCCGGACATGTTCGATTCGGACGCCGGGAAGCTGAAACCTAATCTCCGTTGAAACGTCACGACCCAATATTCGATAGAGAAATGAATTCCGGGAAGGTTCATGGGCCCGCATGGTGAAGCCCAAATGTGAGGGACTAAAGGCCTTTTCCTTTTCATGGATTGAGAACTTGGGACGCCACCACCAAATGCCATGGACGAAAGGACCATGGGCCGGATCCATGAGTCCGACGATGGCATGATCAATTTCACAATGGAAAACTTCGGATTCTCTAAAGGCCGGCCGGCGGTCACCAATTTCCGGTATGACCGGCGGATCTTCCGAGGGCTGTTCTATTACCCGTTCATCGGCCGGCATATAAACCCAGATATTATGTTGTTGTTCACGACAAGGATAACAACGGACGCGGATGCGCTCGAGTTCAAATTCCTGGCCGTCGACCAGGGACGGTATATGGGAACAGGCACCATCCGTCCTATAGCGCCAGCCATGATAGGGACATTCCACCTCGCTCGCCTGTCCATTATGGCTTTTCAGTAGCTTTCCCGCACTCAGCAACATGCCGCGATGGGGGCACACATCGCGGATGGCAAAAACCTCGCCTTGATGGGTGCGACCGATCAGTATCGGCTCGCCCAGAAGCGTCTTATGGCGCATCGAGCCTGGCCGAACACTTTCACCCGGAGCCGCGAAGTACCATAAATTGCGCAGAAACATCCGCGCTCTCCTTGTCTAGAGCGTTCCCGAACTTAACAGAATCGCGAAAACGCTCTAAGTCCTTGTTTGGTCGCCCATTCGGACGGAAAACCGGTACCCACTTTTCCTGAATGGGCTCTAAGTTCTTGTTTGGTCGCCCATTCGGACGGAAAACCGGTACCCACTTTTCCTGAATGGGCTCTAAGTCCTTGTTTGGTCGCATTTCCTTAACGCGAACCGGTATCACTTCGCTCGAAAATGCTCTACCGAACAACAAGCCGCAATCCAGATGCGAATATCGCAAAGGCCGCGTTAACACGTCTCGGCTTTAGTTTACTCCCTGAAGCGGTAATGACGATATCCTGCATTACACGATTCGTGCAAAGACCTAGAGTGTTTCCAGGAGTGAAGACCGTCCTTGCCAAGGTCAATCGATCCGGTGAATCGATTGAAGGGATGAACGGACCCGGTTTTCCATCCCAATGCGCGACCAATAACAAATCTAGACCCCCGTTCCCTGATTCAATGAATTGTGGACGTGGTCTAGCGTAAGGACAGGATCAAAATGGCTCACTCGGAACAGAAAGTCGCCATCATTACGGGTTCGGCCACAGGTGTCGGGGCCGCCGCGGCGCGGCAATTGGCCGAGCACGGCTGCAATGTGGTGATCAATTACACCAAGAGCAAAGACGAGGCCGAGCAGACGGCAGATGCATGCCGCAACGAAGGCGCCGAGGCCCTCGTCTATCAAGGCGATGTAGGTCTTGATGAAAGCTGCCGGGGCATGGCTGACGCCGCCATAAAGGCCTGGGGCCGCATCGATTATCTCATCAACAACGCCGGCAAAACCAAATTCAACCCGTATCCCGATCTGGCAGGCCTGACCGCAGATGATTTTTTGGATATTTACCGGGTCAATGTGGTCGGCGTTTACCAGATGGTGCGGGCCGTCGAGCCGCACATGCGCAAACAAGGTAAGGGTGCCGTGGTCAATACCTCGTCAATTGGCGCCGTCACGGGGATTGCGTCTTCCATTCCATATGCGGCAAGCAAGGCGGCGCTTAATCTCATGACCAAGTCGCTCGCCCACGTGCTGGCGCCGGAAATCCGAATCAATACGGTGGTCCCCGGCGCCATTCAAACGCGATGGCTCAAACGCGGACTTGGCGATGACGCATACCACGCCTTTATCGAGGCGACACGTAAAATACTGCCACTTCAGCAAGTGGCCACGGCTGAAGAAGTCGCCGAAGCGCTGGTCTGGTTTTGTGAAGGCGCCTCGCTTGTGACCGGTGAAACGCTGATCGTCGACAGCGGTTTGCATTTGGGAAAATTGCCGCTCTATGCCGGTGGCTCGGAAGATTGAGTCATTAGAGCGTTTTCAGGAAAAGTGGACCCGGTTTTCCGTCCGAAAACGCGACCAAATTGGGAATCTAGAGCATTTTCATGAGTCAATTAATCTTGGAAATGCTCTAGCATCGCGTCAAGAAAAAACCGGGTCGGTCGATAACATGCAACGCCGGCCGGTTAAGCCTCGTTCTTTTCTTCGCCAAAAGACACCTCTTCGCGAAAGCCAAATCCGCGTGAATTGTCTATGAATCGAATCCAAATCGGCACAATGCGATAAAAGCGGCTGTCACCGAGCCGGTTGGCTACTTGTTGTTCGTCAGCTGACTTTGGTGCATCGAAAAGCGCCCGGACGCCGGGAAATTTTGTAAGAAAAAGTTCTTGAACGGCCGGCCGTGAGCCGTCTTCCACCGCGCCGGCTCGACCCTTGATCTGCAGACCCTGAATGGCGGCCCAATCTTTGACGTCCTGGTTAATCGTCACGACAACGTCCGGATTGGATGTCAGATCTTGGCAATGCCGCGTTTCGGGGTCAGACACGAAATAGAGCGAAAGGTGTTCATCGCTCGCGAAAAAAACACTTGCCGCCCAAACACCCGATGGACCCGACGTGGCAAGGCTGAGCGTCGTTCGTTGCTCCAGATAGGCGCGAATGCGGGAGATAGCCTCATCCGTCATTGCTAGCTGTTGACCCCTTGTCGCCGCCCGCACCCGACCAACGTTTGACGATACCCGCATCGAGACCGTAAAGATCGAGCAGACGACCTACCGTGTGATTGATAATGTCGTCAATCGTCTGAGGACGATTATAAAACGCAGGCATAGGCGGCACGATGATGGCCCCGAGCTGAGCGGCCTCGTAAAGAAGTTTACAATGCCCCACATGAAGTGGCGTTTCGCGTGGCACAACAACAAGCCGCCGATGTTCTTTCAGAACGACATCGGCAGCCCGGACAATCAGCGTATCTGCGTAGGAATTGGCAATTCCGGAAAGGCTTTTCATCGAACAGGGCACCACCACCATACCATCGGTCGTGAAGGACCCACTTGAGATGCTCGCCGCCAGGTCCTTATCGCTGTGCACCTCGTCGGCCAGCGCCTCGATGTCTTTCACGCTCCAGTCGGTTTCGATGACCGCATTCATTTTTGCGGTGCGGCTCATAATCAGATGCGTTTCCACATCGGGCATGGGTTTGAGCACTTCCAATAGCCGGATACCGTATATCAGGCCGGTCGCTCCCGACATGGCAATGATCAAACGCATGCATAAACCTCTCTGCCGCAATAATTTCTAAAGCTCGGTCAGACTGTGACCAAAAATGGACCATCTGACAAGCCAAAGCTGTTCGCCACGTGGAGCATTCCAAGGCACCAACCGGTCCGCCAAAGCGGCACAATGGCGCGCGATCGACATGGTCGTCCGCCGTTCCAATTTCCTTCGAAATCTGCCATCAAGATCGATACAGTTTCATTTGTCGGCAAGTCGCCACGTGATCGCCTCACTTTGCATTGCATCGCCCCTGGCACCGCAACAAATTCTTAAAGGTGCCAATCAGAACGGAACCCACAAGTCATCCATGCTTCAGGATTTAGAGCGCGGGCGACCCCTTGAGATCGATGCGCTAAGCGGCGCCGCAAAACCTAATGTGCGCATCTGATGGGGCGGCGTTGGTCCAATTCGACGAAAAGGTCGAGGCGCGCTTAACCCGGATCGGCTGCCGCCGCCGCGCGCAAATTGCAAATTTTCCCCTATTTGCCCTGTGCACAAGTCAACGGATCACCCCACATGGGACATTCGCCGTTAGGCGGCCTTAAGACCGGCATCAACTGGTGCGGAAATCGGCAAAATCTTATAAAGACAGTGTAAGATTTTACAGATAGATAAAGAGATCGGCAGATCTGCCATGATCAATCTCTGTCTGAAAACCACAACCCCATTCTCGGGAGAACGTCATGTCTTCAAGCGGCGCCTCGCTGTCAACCGTTATTATCGGTTCGGAAAACATAGAGACCGCCTTGCGTTTCTACCGCGATTTCATCGGTATGGACGTGGTGGAAGGTTTTGACCTTGAAGGACCAGCCTTCGAAATGCATTGGCAATTGCCGGCCGGTACCAGGGCGGAGGCCGTGCTCTTGCAAGCCAGCGACTGTGCCTTTGGTCAAGTCCTTTTGCTCAATTTCAAGGATGCCGCGGCTCAGCGTATCCGGCAAAGGGAAGATCGAAGCTTTGTTGGTTTGTTTAATCTCAACTTCTATGTGGATAACGTGATCGCCGTCGCCGCCGATCTCAAAGAGCACGGATTTGATTTATGGTCGCAACCGGTCATGCCCGAGACCCCAAGCGATCAAGGGCAAGTGGTCGAGGTGCTGTTCGAGGGGCCCGATGGAGTGGTCATGAATCTCGTTCAATTAGTCGGTGGCGACGAGACAACCATAATCGGCAATTTACGTGCAGACGTGCAGGCCCATGGCATGACTCGAACCGGATTTACGCCGGTCGCCACCTCCGCCCATATTGTGGCAGATGCGGAACCGGCGATCGAATTCTATCGCGACGTTCTCGGTATGACCGCGATCATGGATGTGGTCATGTCGAGCCCCGAAACAAATGAAGTTCTACAGCGACCGAAAGACGGCCGCACGCGATTCACGCTCATGAGTGGCAATCATATGTTCGGCAAGGTCGCCGTGTCGAACCCGGTGAATTACGACGTGCCGTCTCTTGTCGACAAAGCAATGCCGCCGTCGATCGGCTATTTCGGTCAGAGTTTTGTGGTCAACGATCTCAACCAAACAATCGACAAGGCGACAGAAATCGGCGTGTCGGTGTTTAGCCCGCCGACGGAAATCAAAGTGCCGGGCCTGGGCGATCGGCAAGCCGTGGTGATGCGCTGTCCCGGCAGCAGCGCGCTTATTGAACTCGTCGCAGCTTAACAATGCGCTCTAATCAAGAAGCGGTTGCTTATTAATTCACTCGCTCGATCGCCATGGCGGTGCCTTCGCCGCCGCCGATACACAGGCTGGCCACGCCGGTCTTAAGATCATAGTGCGCCAAGGCCGCAAGTAACGTGACGAGAATGCGTGCGCCTGACGCGCCGATCGGATGGCCCAGGGCACACGCCCCGCCATGCACATTGAGTTTATCGTGGGGCAAACCCAATTCCTTCATGGCAATCATGGGCACAATTGCAAAGGCTTCGTTCACTTCAAAGAGATCGACACTATGGGGCGTCCATCCCGTGTCATCGAACAAGGCCTTCATCGCGCCGACCGGTGCCGAGGTAAATTGCGCCGGCGCGCGGGCGTGAACCGTATGGTGGCGCACAATGGCCAGCGGCATGACACCTCGGCTCTCCGCCTGTGACCGACGCATGAGCACCAGCGCCGCCGCACCATCGGATATGGAACTTGAATTGGCCGCGGTGACGGTACCGTCTTTGGCAAAGGCGGGTTTAAGCTTGGGGATCTTAGCCACATTGGCTTTGCCCGGTTGCTCGTCGATGGTTACCTGTTCGCTGCCCTTTCGGTTTGTCACCGTGACCGGTGTCACCTCCCGGTCGAAATGACCTTGGGTAATGGCTTTGTTGGCGCGGTCAAGCGAGGCAATGGCATAAGCGTCCTGATCTTCACGGCTGAATTGATAGGCTTGGGCGGCCTCCTCGGCAAACGATCCCATCAAGCGGCCCGGCTCATAAGCATCTTCCAAGCCGTCGAGAAACATGTGGTCTTTCACCTCACCATGGCCCAGGCGCAAACCATCGCGCACTTTGGGCAATAAATAAGGGGCATTGGTCATGCTCTCCATACCGCCCGCGACAATAATGTCATGACTGCCTGCCGCAATGGTGTCGCAGGCCATCATGACCGATTGCATACCGGAGCCGCACATTTTGTTGATGGTGGTGCACGGCGTTGACTCGGGTAAACCCGCCGCCAAGGCCGCTTGCCGTGCCGGCGCTTGGCCAAGACCGGCGGGCAATACGCATCCCATGAAAACATTGTCGACGTCGTCGGTTTCCAAGCCCGCTTCGCTCAACGCTGCCTTAATCGCCACCGAGCCCAGCTGGGGCGCCGTGGCTGCTGACAGCGCTCCTTGAAATCCGCCCATGGGCGTGCGCGCCATGCCGACAATGACAATCGGATCTTGGTTAAGGCCCTGATTCATTTCGTTTCTACCTGATGCTTTGGGTTCCAAGAGCGGGCCAGATGTGTGACATCGCACAAAATGGCTGTCAAGCGGCGCGCTCTTGGCCGCGTGGTTTTGCGCCGGTTGCGTCAAAGCGGGCCCACAATGCTGGCGCTTCTGCTCGCGCGGCTTCAATATTTCTTGCTTTGATATGACCAAAACCGCGTATATCTTCCGGCAAATTTGCGATTGCCGCCGCCGTCTCAAGATTATCCGAATGCAAACCATTCATTATTCGTTCGATGTCGGCCTCATAATCGCGGATGAGTTGTCGTTCGACACGCCGCTCATGGCGCCAGCCAAAGACATCGAAAAAGGTGCCGCGCAAACCCTTCAATCGGGCAAGCAGACGGAAAACAAAAAAGATCCAGGATCCGAATTCGATTTTGCGCGGCCGGCCCGTCTTTCGATCAATGGGATTGAAGAGGGGCGGCGATAAATGGACCTTCAATGTGTAGCTCCCTTCGAACTGGCGTTCGATCCGTGTGCGGAATGTACCATCCGTGTAAAGCCGTGCCACTTCATATTCGTCTTTGTACGCCAAAAGCTTCGCATACATGCGGGCGACCGCTTCGCTCAATCTCCGGCTTGAGCGGTTCACTTTGCTTTCCGCCTCAACCACACGCTCAATGAGCCCATGGTAGCGCGCCGCCAGCGCTGCATTTTGGTATTGGGTGAGGATGTCCATTCGATGGGCAATGAGATCCTCCAATGTCTCACTGCGCGGTTCCGCCGTTTCGGCGATGGGTTCGACCAATGCCCTTACCCGTGTCTCGTCGTGCGCCGTGCGCCGCCCCCATTCGAAAACCTCGATATTGGCCTCAACCGCCGTCCCATTGAGCCGGATGGCTTGGTGTATGGAATCGCGTGAGAGCGGAATGAGACCTTTTTGAAACGCATAGCCGACCATAAACAAGTTGGTCATGATGGAATCACCCATCAGCGCGGTGGCCAATTCACTGGCCGGGACCAAGTAGGTGTCACCCGCAATCGTATTGTCCTTGATGTCCTTCAGCACCTTATGTTCGTGGAAATCGAAATCTCGATCGCGGACAAATTCCGCCACCGGAGACAAGTGAGTGTTCACGACAGCCTTGGTGTGTTCCGCGTGCAGAATATCGATAGCATCGACGCTCGCCGCCACAACGCTGTCGCAGGCAAGAAGAACATGGGCGCCACCGGTAATGATACGGGAACTTCGCAACCAATCCCGGTCGCGGGCAAGGCGGACATGGCTGAGGACCGCTCCACCCTTTTGCGCAAGCCCGGTCATATCCGAGATAAGGGCCTGTTTGCCCTCCAGATGGGCGGCCATACCCAGAATGCCGCCGACCGTCAGCACGCCGGTACCGCCAATGCCGGTGACGAGAATATTGTAGTCCTCATCCATGGCCACGGGCCGCGGCAGCGGGACGTTCCACCCATGGTCATCCTGATTGATCACGACATGCGAGCGGCGAATGCTGCCGCCGTAAACCGTCACAAAGGACGGGCAAAATCCCTCGACGCACGAGAAATCCTTGTTGCATGTGGACTGATTGATGACCCGTTTGCGGCCCAATTCCGTTTCCAAAGGTTCGACCGACACGCAATTCGATTGGTCGGAACAATCGCCGCATCCTTCACAAACCTCCGGATTGATGAAGGCGCGTTTAGGCGGATCGTCAAGTTGACCCCGTTTGCGCCGCCGTCGCTTTTCGGCGGCACAAGTTTGATCGAAGATGATCGCCGTACAGCCCTCCGTCTCGCGGAACTCGCGCTGCACATGGTCCAAATATTTGCGATCTAATATTTCGACTCCCTTCGGAAAATCGGTAGCCTTGAGGTATTTTGGAAGTTCGGAAAGGATCGCAATACGTTCGACTCCCTGGGCCCTTATCTGACGGGCTATTTGTTGAACCGTCAGGTCGCCATCGACGGCCTGGCCGCCGGTCATGGCAACCGCATCATTAAAGAGAATTTTGTAGGTAATGTTGACATTCGCCGCCACGGCCGCTCGAATCGCAAGCAGGCCGGAATGTTGAAAGGTGCCATCACCCAAATTAACAAACACATGCTTTTCGTCCGTGAACGGTGCTTGTCCGATCCAAGGTACGCCCTCGCCACCCATTTGGGTAAACGTCTCGGTATGTCGATCCATTTCAAGGACCATGTAATGACAGCCGATACCGGCCAGCGCCCGACTGCCATCGGGTACTTTTGTCGATGTATTATGAGGGCAGCCGGAACAGAAATAGGGGCTGCGAACCACACAGGCTTCAAAAGTTTCTCTCTTTTTCTTGCGTGCGCGGAAAAATTCGAGCTTTTGCCGGATTTCCGGACTGTCATAAAGCCTGGCCAACCGCTTGGCGATGACATGGGCAATGAGGCCTACGGTTAGCTCGTTTTCCGGTGGCAAAAGCCAATTTTCATCTTCATCGTGTTTGCCCACGATCGTCGGGCGCACCTCCTCGCGCCAATTGAATAATTGCCATTTGAGCTGGTGCTCGATCATTTCGCGTTTTTCTTCGACCACGAGCACTTCCCCGAGGCCTTCGCAAAATTGCCGCGCACCCTCCGGCTCGAGGGGCCAAGGCATGCCGACTTTGTATAGCCTAAGCCCGATGTCGGCGGCGCGCTTTTCGTCGATACCAAGCTGATAAAGCGCCTGGCGAACATCTTGATAGGACTTACCCGATGTCATAATGCCGAAGCGTGGATTGGGGCTGTCCCACACCACATGGTCGATGCCGTTGGCACGGGCGAAAGCAAGTGCGGCAAATCCCTTGTAGCGCTGCAACCGTGTGTCGACATCGCGCGGGCGGTCTGGCCAGCGAATATTGAGACCGCCTTCCGGCATATCAAAGTCCGTAGGCAGAACGATATCCCGCCATTCCCGATCGAGGTCGACCGTGCCGGAAGATTCAATGGTTTCGGAAGTCACTTTCAGCCCGACCCAACAGCCCGAATAGCGCGACATCGCAATGCCCAGAAGACCATATTCGACGATCTCATGAATACCCGACGGGTAAAGCAGCGGCATGAACGCGGTCATGAAATTGTGGTCCGTCTGATGGGGCAATGTGGATGATTTCGCACCATGATCGTCGCCGGCAATGCATAAGACGCCACCAAGAGGTGCGCTGCCTGCCGCATTGCCGTGGCGTAAGACGTCCATCGACCGGTCGACACCCGGTCCCTTGCCGTACCAAATGCCGAACACGCCGTCTTTGGTGGCATGGCGGGTGAAGCCTAATTGTTGGGTACCCCATATTGCGGTCGCCGCTAGGTCTTCGTTAATAGCGGGCTCGAATCGAATGTCATGACTTTCCAGATAAGCCTGGGCCCGTTGAAGTTCCTGATCGTAGCCGCCCAGGGGCGAGCCCCGGTAGCCCGAGATGAATCCGGCGGTGTTGAGGCCCGCCGCCTTGTCCCGCCGGCGCTGAACCAACGGAAGGCGCACCAGCGATTGCATGCCGTTGAGAAAGACATGGCCTCGCTCCTTGCGGTATTTGTCGTCAAGAGTGACGGCCTTCGACGTCATCGCCAACCCGATTTGTTCCATGCGCCCTAAGGGCTCTCGCCAGCTATCAAAGCTTGACACATAAATGTCGGGAAGCAAGGAACCAATAGCTAATTCACGCTTATTCCGTCAATTTCGATTCTTGGAATATGGCAAGAGCCGCGTCTCGGCTGGCCATAACAAACTCATTCATGGCGGCTTCCGCCCGGTCCGAATCACGCGCCTTGAGTGCTTCATAGATGTCTCGATGAAGTCGGGCAGAGGTTTTGTAGTGTTCGCGGGTAAATCGCGCCATGGATTGAAGTAAAATCGGCCCACTCATCAGCCTGCCTGCTATTTGAATAAGCCGACGATTTCCCACCAATTTGCGGATGACTTTATGGAATGAGTGATCAAGTCGCACAAATACGTTAAAGAGTTGGACATTTTCCTGCATGAGTGCGTCGTCCATCTGATCGACAAGCGACAACAAATCATCAAGCCCGGCATCCGATATATTTTGCGCCGCAATTCGTACTGAGTAATTGCCCAATAAAGCCGCGAGTGAGAAAGTCTCTTCGATTTCTCGGTGATCGATATTCGGTACATAGGCGGTTCGATGCGGCGCCAAGTTAATCATGCCTTCGGAACTCAAACGTCGCAACGCTTCACGGACCGGCGTGCGACTGACACCGATCACATGGCATAGCAGGCGTTCCGGCAAGGCCTCGCCGGGCTTAAACGTATTGTCGATAATTCGTGAGTGTATGGCTCGGTAAGCTGCGGTTGCAGCTTTCCCCATCTCATAATCCGTAAGGGTTTGTGTCGCGACTTTCAACATTGTGAGGTCCCCATCACACGTTTTCAATTCAACCGCGCATTGGTAACCCTATACTATCTTTTTAAGTTTAGTATGACATTCGAAAAAACGCGCCGCACACCAACCGCAACTTACCGAACAACGGTCAAGAAACTCACTCACCATCCATTGACTCCAATCGCCGGTCGCTCACCCGACGACTCCAATTCTCTTCAAACCCGCTGAAACGGACGAGATTGTAACGAAGACATGACGAAAGGTATGCAAACTGAAACGATTAAGCACCGCTTCGGCGGCAACAATTACGGGCCCTACGGACCGGCAAAATATCGCCCTTGGGTAAGATGGGACGCTGGCCGGCGGACTGACATTTTGTGTTCATATCCGATGCGCGGTTTGATTCGATGGGCATGGTCCAAGGCATGGATTGCCCTCCGCCGACATTCTCGAACAATAGCGTATGGCGAAACGGTTCGTAACGAGTTAGAATCGTAGAGCGCCCGTATCGGCGCCCGTTTTTGGCAGCGAGCGAGTTTAGCCGCTTGGACTGTATCCAAGACCAAAGGACCGGCGAACAATGCTGATCAATCAATGGTACGTGGCCGCTCATGCTGACGACATTGGCAGCGAGCCGTTGGGCGTCCACATGCTGGGTCAGGATATGGTCCTGTTCCGGGACCAAGAGGGCCAAATCCATTGCCTGCATGACACCTGCATTCACCGCGGCGGTTCCTTATGCCGAGGCAAGGTGGTGGAGGGCGCCGTTCAGTGTCCCTATCATGGCTGGCGCTATAGCGGCGACGGCCAATGCATTTCGATCCACTCCCTCGGCCAAGACGCCAGCATGCCGAAACGGGCGCGGGTCGATTCTTATCCGGTCAAAGAAAAGTGGGGCTTCGTTTGGGCTTTCATCGGCGATCTGGCAGAGCAAGAGCGGCCGCCACTGCCCGATTTCTTTTCCGAATATGAGGAGAATGACGGCGAGTGGCGATTTTTGCGCGGCACCTATGTTTTTGAATGCAATTGGGTCCGCGCCATTGAAAATGGTGTCGACAGAACTCATGCGGCCTTCGTGCATACGGATTTCGGCAATCCGGAAACAGGCGAGGTCAAACCCTATGAGGTGAAGAAGACCGAACATAATATCTATACCAGCAGCACCGTCGCTAAACCCGTAACAAAGAGAGGCCTGTGGCGCCAGGAAATTCCCGACGATCGTCCCAATATCTTCACCGAAGTGCAGATCCAATTGACCGCACCGTCTATTCGCATTCAGATGCACATGTTCCCACCCAACAATCAAATCATCGTCACCGGCTATACGCCGATCAACGAACATCAGACGCGCCTTCATTGGATTCACAGCCGTAACTTCTTGACCGATGAAAAGTACGACGACGACGCGCGCAAGCGAATGTTCACTGTGTTGGGGGAGGATGCGGCCATCCTAAATTATTTAAAGCCGGCTCAAGTGCCGCCGCTCCTATCGGACGAATTGCTTTTGGCCAATGACAAACATGGGCTTGAATTCCGAAAATGGGTTAAGCAACAAGAAGCGTCCGGCAAAGCTATTGACACCAAGGCCTGGAATGCGGAAACGGAACGGATCAAGGCTCTGCCGTCACCGGGTCGCCGCATTAACCCCAAGAACTGGATTTTAGGCACCGTACCGCTCAAAGCGCCCACATCCAAAAGCGAAGCCGCCGAATAACTAGAGCAGCGCATTCAGGAAAAGTGGGCACCGGTTTTCCGTCCGAATGCGCGACAAAACAAAGACTAGAGCGCATTCAGGAAAACCGGGTCCACTTCGCTCGAAAATGCTCTAGCAAATAGATTTGGACAATACATTATGTCGGATGCCAACAGCTACATTAGCCAAGAGCGCCGCCGCATGGTTCAAGTGCGCCGCGCCTTGGCCCGCGCCGTCGACGGCAATCGGGATCAGCCGCAGGATCTTACGTCCTTTTATAACGCCTGTGCCGAGTACATCGTGTACGCTCAAGGCCGCGTCCACAGCCAAGATCAGAGAATTGCCGATAGATTGAAGGCCGGTGTGCCGGCCGATCAGGTTGACGGCCATGGGCGCATTGACGAGTTGATCAAACGGCTGCAAATCAGTCGCGATTTATCGGCGCAATTCGCATCGGCTGCACAAGAACTCCGTGATAAGGGCGCTGCCCAACAAAAGGATTTCCAAGAGGCGACGGAAACTTTCCTCACGGAGGTGACCAAAGCGCTCGGTTCGGAGCGCAACCCGTTGTCTGATCTCACCGATCAAGTCATGTCATCCGACGACTGGCGACAGGTGGCGGACGCAACCGACGACATCATCGCCCAAGAAGAAACATTGTTTGCCCAGGTTCGCGCATCGGCGCCCGCCGGATTGGATCCGGCCGACATGCCCATCGGCCATCCCCAGTCTTGGTTGGATTAAAGAAGGACAGGTCTTAGTAGGGTCACAACCAAGCGCCTCCATGCGATCAGTTAGTTCTTGAATCTTCTTACCTATGGCGCCTTTTGGCCTTCCAGCACCTGATCTTCTACCGCCGCGTACCACTTGAGCCAAACTTACGCTATAGTAAGGCAAACGACCAAGGTAGTGAATCTGGGAAATAGAGTTATTAACAGAAATTATGCCGTACCCAGACGAACCTCTACGAACAACATGAGACATGGTGGTGCAAGTGGGGCATAGGAAGAACAACAAGGATTAAGCCCATGAAAAGCTTAGCAATCGCCATAACTCTTTCTGCACTCCTAGCCGGCTGTGCCCGGGTTCAAAGTATTATTGAAACTATTATTGAGCCGGAAACGGCTGCTGAACTCTCAATCGTCGAGATCAATCCTCATCAAGAAATTATCCTTGGAACTTTCGATCTCGATCGGTTTGGCCCCAAGAAGGCTGGCGATCTCAAAATCCTTGGTCTCTTGGCCAACATTATCCACCAGTTCGATGTGGTGGCGGTTCAAGAGATTCATGATCAGTCGGGTGAAGCCCCCATTGCCCTTCTGAATGCCGTTAATGCATTCGGTGAGGTGTACGGCATGGTGTTAAGCCCCAGAACCGGGCAACAGGCAAACGACAGTGAAGGGAACGCACAAGAACAATACGCATTCTTTTACCGCATGAGAACCATCTCACATCTGGGTAATGATCTGCTTTTCCCTGATGAAGAACGTGACCTCTTCCAACATGAACCTCATATGGCACGCTTCGGTTCCAATCATGGAAATTTGACGTTTGTTCTCATCAATATCCACACGGATCCGAACCTAGCGATCCAAGAGATTGATGCTCTGCATGATGCCGTCGAGTGGGCGCGGTCTCATTTCTTGACGGAAGACGATTTTATCGTGCTGGGTGATTTCAATGCCGCGTGTGACTACGCCGGTGTGGAAGATCTGAGATCCACCAGACTGAGGCGCCTTTCCTATGCCTGGATCGTTCAAGATGAAGACGATACGAATGTGGCCGATAGTGTCTGCGCCTATGATCGAATTGTGCTCAATGAGAATGCGTACAGAGAGTTAACCGGAGGTCCCATGATTCTTCGTGTATTTGACGATCCCGCCGTTTCTGATCATTGGCCGGTTATGGTGACTTTGGATCCGACAGAGGACATGGATATGACGACGAGTTCCAACAATTTAGAATAATAAAAATGTCCGATGAGTTTCGTTCGAGGCGAAATAGCCAAGATTCGAATACCGATATCCAAGACAGTTTTTGTGCCCGCTTTTGGCTAATTGTGTTGAAAAAGTCTTTGTTGACTGCCTGCTAATGCCGTGATTCCGTGTTTGTGCATGATTCGCGGGAGATGGAGCGATGAGGGGATAGTTGGAAACAGACCAAGCAAAGCTGTTTTACGCATTTTATCTTGAGGATTTTGTTCCAGGCGATCATTTGCTGCGCGAGATCGACCGGTTTCTCGATCTAAGCGATTTACGCCGCCATCTGGCTTCTCCCGACAGCCAAATGAGCCGACCCTCGATGGATCCAGAACTCATGATCCGCCAGGGAAGCATTAAAATAAAACAATTCATAGGAGGATACAGTGACCAGTTTTAAGGATCGTATGATTGGTGCGGCAAAACTAGATGCCGATATTTACGAAGAGGTTGAGGCTGACAAAACAGCCATGGGTCAGGCTATGGGAGTTGTGGTCCTTTCCAGTCTGGCAGCCGGAATAGGGAGTATTGGTAGGGGAGGTTTTGGTCTCGATATTATGGTTACAATAATCCTGAGCCTAATCACATGGTATGTTTGGGCATATATTACTTATCTAGTTGGGACGAAACTCCTCCCTGAACCACAGACCAAGGCAGATCATGGAGAGTTGTTGCGAACCATTGGCTTTTCAAGCTCTCCTGGTTTGATCAGGGTATTCGGTATCATCCCTGGTCTGACGAATGCGGTCTATCTGATTGCCTCCATATGGATGCTAGTCGCAATGATCATTGCGGTAAGGCAGGCTCTTGATTATCAAAGTACACTTCGGGCTGTTGGGGTTTGCGCTATTGGTTGGATTATTCAAACCATAATTCTGGTTTTGCTATTTTCTATTCTAGGTCCATCTGCACCTCCGTCCTGAAACATACAATTCTATCCGAACTTTGAGGGAGAGAGGCACGTATTAGCAACAATCATAATAGCATTTTTCGTGGCAAGCGCTGGATTCTTGCTAGAGCGTTTTCGCGGCTTGCTTTACGACCCGATAAGCCCTAGACACAGGCTCGGATTTTAGCATTTTTGGAGCGTTGTTATGGCCCGTGTCACCGTAGAAGATTGTATAGATAAGGTGCCAAACCGGTTTTCGTTGGTTTTGTTGGCGGCCCACAGAGCGCGTGCGGTGGCCGCCGGCGAGCCGTTAACCGTCGGTCGCGACAACGATAAAAATCCAGTCGTCGCGTTGCGGGAGATTGCCGAAGGGACGGTGAGCACGGATATTCTTCGGGAGGGACTCATCCTGTCCATGCAGAAGCATGCGGAAGTTGATGAGCCGGAGGAAGACGAACTGTCTCTCCTCATCAGTGAAGACAAGCCGGCAGAAGAGACAATAACCGAAGACGAATTGGCACGCGCCTCTTGGACCGTTACGTAAGCGAATTTTGAGATCGATTAGCTGTCTAGAGCGCATTCACAAAAAGTGTACGCGGTTTTTGGGTTCGAATGCGCGACAAAACAAAGACCTAGAGCACGTTAGAGCGTTTCCAGGAAAAGTGGACCCGGTTTTCCGTCCGAAAACGCGACCAAACTAGGAATCTAGAGCATTTTCATGAGTCAATTAATCTTGGAAAT
>SMXP01000051.1 GCA_004356335.1 Alphaproteobacteria bacterium
AGAATCATAATATCGCCGGGCCGTATGGGGCGGCCTTGGGACTCAAGCAGCTCACCCCGGTCGAGCCATTGGGCGATGGTCTCGGTAATATTTCGCGCCAGGACCACCCGCGGACTATCGTAAGGCTGCTGATCCAGTGGCGCGTCCCATGGCTGGGGCTCGGGAATGTCAGGTGGTTTCACGATCGGCCACAGCTCAACCAGCCCCGCCGCGCCTATGCGCTTGGGCGTGTGGGGAATGATATCGCCGGATGGCGTGAGCGACCGGGCCACCGCCATATCGGTAAATATGCCGTCGACCACGGCAAGAATATCCGCCGTCGACCGGAAGGAAAGGTCCAGATCAACGCTATGCCATGTCTGATCGGCCGCCCGCGAACGCTGGTAGAACATTTCACGCATTTCGTGAAACTTCTCCGGATCCGCGCCTTGAAACGAATAAATCGACTGCTTTTCATCGCCTACCGCGAACATTGTTCGCACCACATCCGGAGACCGGTCGGCATGGGCGCCCAATCCCGAAAAGAATTCTTCGGCTAGCGCGGTAATGACCTCCCATTGTTCCGGACTGGTATCCTGCGCCTCGTCGACCAGTATATGATCGATACCCCCGTCAAGCTTATAAAGAACCCATGCGCCACTGGATGATTTCGTAATGAGATCACGGGTCCGCAGAATCAAATCATCGTAATCGAGTCCGGCGCGCAGAGATTTTTCCTGCTCGTAAATATCGAGAAAGCTGGCGGCAATCGTCAATACCGCATGCGTGGCCGCCAGAATTCGCGCGGCTTTGATGCGCTGATAACAATCGAAGATCCGGCCTTGTTCGTCATAAAGAAGCGATTCGATTTCCGGATGATTATCGCGAAGCGCGTTTGTCAGCAGTTTTACTTGCGGTTCATGATCCTTCTTAAGAAAAGCATTCACATAATCGTCAAAAACGTCCACCGGATCGCTACTTTTAAAAAAAGCCTTGATAATGGCGCCGCGCTGTTTGTCCGTTTTAGAGCCGCCTGCCAATATTCCGGCGGCATCTTCAAGTTCATTCATGCGGGTCAAAATGTCGCGAACCGCCGCTTGCGCAATGGTCTGTTCGGTCTCACCGGGCATCAATCCCAATTGCTCGGCGACGAACGCGGCCGCACCCGACACACCGCCATGGTCGGTAAGCAACCGGTTTAGCCGGCTGCGCTTGCCGGCAATCTCTTTAAGCAGGTCGCGAAATCGAGTCTCATCGATTCGTTCGACAATCACATCGAGGGCACGTGCCACATGGTCTTCCTGATCGTCAGTCGATCCATCGCGTACCCGCG
The DNA here is from genome assembly GCA_004356335.1 of Alphaproteobacteria bacterium. GTDB lineage: Bacteria > Pseudomonadota > Alphaproteobacteria > SMXP01 > SMXP01 > SMXP01. Next base: position 1,313 of record SMXP01000051.1, read on the forward strand.
CCGCCGCTTTGTCCAATAATTCGGCGGTCGTTCGCTCGTCGAGCACACCAAAATGCGGTGGCACACGGGCCTCCAGCGGAAATCGCCTCAATAGCCGTTCGCAAAAAGCATGGATCGTTTGAATCTTAAGCCCGCCCGGCGTATCGAGCGCTTGCGCAAACAACCGGCGTGCCGGTGACAAGACATCCCGAGTCAGCGCTTCGCCGGTGGCGTTTTCGAGCGCCTCTATAAGCTCATCATCCGGGCACGTCGCCCATCGGCCCAACGTATCAAAAAGCCGTTTAGCCATTTCAGCCGCGGCCGCTTTGGTGAATGTCAGGCAGAGAATTTTTTCCGGTGCCGTGCCATTGAGTAACAAGCGGATGACCCGTTGGGTCAATACATGGGTCTTGCCCGTGCCGGCATTGGCCGAGACCCAAACGGACGCTTCCGGATCGGCGGCTTCGGTTTGACGTCGAATTGTTTGGCGGAGCGCTTCCATCAGCCGGCAGCCCCACTGTCCGTGGCACCGGGAACGGACCATTCTTTGAGCCGGGCAAGATGATCGTAATCGCCGTAACTCGACAGGAACATGGGGCGCGGACTGGCCAGATAGGGCGTCTTAGGATCATCGAAACTTGATAGCCAAGCGACAAGACCGCGCCGCGCTTGCTCGATCAGCGCCATGGCCTCTGTGACATTGTCCGCAATGATGATCTCTTTGCCCGGCTCCGTGCCACCGGACAGTTGAACATAAACCAGCCGCTCGATTTTAGCGGCCTTAATGTGCTCAAACCCGCCGTCCGCTGCAATCAATCCTTCAAGGGGCAATTGGGGAGCCAACTGAGCTTCCACTTGGAGTTTAGTCGGTGGCCGCCCCGTCTTGTAATCGAGGATGACAAGCCGTTTGGCGGTTTCGTCTATCCGATCGGCCCGCGCGGTCAACGTCACGGCCCCGGCCGGGGCACCAAGCGAGATCAGGCCGCGGCATTCCGTTGACAGCGTTCGGTATTGCCGGCGCCATTCGCGCTCGCGATCGATAAACCACTCAGCGATGTGCTCAAAGCGCCGCCACCAAAAGGCCCGGACCCCTGGACGGTCGGCAAATCGAGCAAACCGATCTTGCCCTATTGTCAGCAACGCATTGATTGCGTCTTCCGGTAACTCATCCTTATACAGACTAACAAATTCATCGAGGATTTGATGGATGAGAATGCCTCGTTCCAAGTGACTGGGATCATCGTCGATCGGATCCAATGGTCTGAGATTAAGAATTTTCTTAGCGTAAATAGCGTAGGGATCGCGAATCCAGGTTGCAATCTCGGTGACGGAAAATTGTCGCGGCCGCACGGCCACAGGCGGTTTCGGTGCAGGCGGTAAAACCGCATGATAGCCGTCCGGCTGATCCAATTGGCGCGCCCAGGCAAGATAGGGCGTCGAGGCGCGCAATGTCTCCTCGTATCCCGCCCCCTTAAGGATGGTGTTGAGCCGCAGCAGCCAGCGCGACGCCACTGTCGGCGCGCCCTCGACACGCGCCGCGCGCGTCAGGATGACCCGTTTGGCGCTGGCCAGTTGGACAAAATCATGGGCCGCAAGTCCAATACGCCGCTCCGGCGGCGCCAAACCCAGCGCCGCCCGCATGGGCCGGCTGAGCCAAGGATCCATCTGGGCTTGAACGGGCCAGGATCCCTCGTTCAGGCTACCCAATACGATGATATCGGCGTGTTGCAGCCGCGCCTCCAAAGGCCCCCAAATAAACAGCCTGGGGTGCAACCCGTAACGCGGACGCACGACACGCTCCGCCATCAAAGCGGAAAACAGCGCGGCATATTCCCTACCCCGCACAGGGGGGGCATCGGCCGCATTATCCAGAAGTTCGCGCATGAAAAGGGCCGCGGCCTCGCCCGCATCGCCACCCCATAAACGTTCCGCACCTAAATCCTCGGCATCTTCCTGTGCCAGTGTCTCGGCACACCGAATGTGCGCTTCAATGATTTGATCTAACGACGCCTCGTCCGTTTCCGCCAGATCAAACAAAACAGCCAAAGCATTGTGTAACCTATCCAACAGCTGATCCAGTTGGTCATCGACTTGCCGATCGACCGGCCCGTTTTTATTGGCCCGCGCTGTCTCAAGGGCGGCACGCACGCCCTCGATGCGGCCGAGCGGGCGCGGCCCCCTAAGACATGCCACTTCCAATACGCCGACAAGGTTTCGCAATAGGCCGCGCGGAAAACCACAAGCACACAAAGGATGCTTGAGAAGACTCAATAACGCGATGGGGGCGGCTGCCTCACGCACGACGTCTGCGATCAGTCGCAAAAAAGTACCCGGCGGTGTTTGGCTAAGGCGGGTTCCCGCCGAATCGTCAATCTCGACGCCCCACCGTCTGAGCTTAGCGGCGACCCGGCGCGCCAAGTCCCGGTCGGGTGTCACAAGTGCGGCGGTAATTCGGGGCGTCTCTAAGGCTTGGCGCAGCACCAAAGCGATTGCGGTGGCTTCCTCACCCATATCCGCGGCTTCGATATAGCTCAGCCCATCAAGACCTCTTGTCCAATTCTCGGTTTCAAAACGGCGGACCGTATCGCGCCACCCATCGGACGTATCAGCGGGTCTGAGCGCCTCGTTGATCAACCGTCTTCGGGCTTGCGATTTCGTAGTGACGTGATCGCCGCCATCGGACCAAAACGTCACATCTTCACGCGCCACTTCCATCCGTATAAGGAGTTCTTTCATGCCATATTGAGGGTGCACGGCATCAATTTGAGACCAACTCTCGTCATCCATGTCGAGATCAAGTCCGGGCAGAACCACCGCCCCTTTGGATAAACGTGCAATTTCAAAGAGCAGCCCGGCCGTCGCCTTGATGGAGCCGGTCGACCCGGCGGCGATGACCGGATGTTCCGGTGGATTTTGCCGCCAACGCTCGGCCAATGCGGCAAGCAGCATGTTGCGCCGGCGCGCCGCGTCAATCATGCCCAATTTTTCCAATAGGACCGGCCATTGCACGGTAACGATTTTCAGGAATTCAAGGTTTTCGCGCCAATGATCGGCAAATTCCTCGGGAACCAAATTTTCGAGCTGTGCTAAATCGGCCTGCTCTATTTCCAGAGAATCCAGAAATTGGCCCAGTTCCGCACCCAATTGCACGGCCTGGGCAGGATCGGTTGCGCCCAAAGCGTATCCTCTACCGCGTTCGGATTTGCTCCATTGAACAATCAGTCGGGCGAGAATAAATTGTCGCTGAAGTTTCGAAATGACCGGCGGTAATTCAATGAGTTCGCCGTCTTCCACATGGCGAGTGGTTACCGGATCGAAAATCAGGTCCTCCTCCGCGACATCTCCAACCGGTCGAATCCGCGGCAAAACAAGGGCGCCAATACCCTGAGCCGTCATTGTCTCGACAAAGCTCTCGCCGAGGCTGCGCACCGCCCGCCGAGTCGGCACCAGAATGGTTGTGCGAGCCAGTGCCAAGGGATCGGCCTTATGGACAAACCGGTCAAAGATGCCGGTGACCAAAGCGCGCGCAAAGGGAACTTCGGACGGAATCGTATAAATTTTCGGTTGACTTGATCCGGTTTTAGTCACGGGCGATCTCTCAGTAGACGGCGCAATGACGTGTCGATTGTCTCAAGTGAGAGTGCCCGTTTCAGCGTCGGCGATCAACGCTTCCGCCTCAACAATAGCCTCCGGCGTACCCACATGCATCCATCGGCCGGTCAAACCGGCACCGAATAAGCGTTTTGTCCGTATCGCCTTATCCCACAGAACATTGGTTGAAAACGGACCTTCAGGCCTGCCTTCAAACAAGCGCGGATGGATGATTTGAACGCCGGTCCATACATAATCTGCCGGGCCGGCGGCCTTGGACGACCGGCGCAACAGCCCGGCCCGATCCATATTAAAATCGCCGGAACCCTGATAACCCACCGCTTGTCCGGTCGGCACCACCAGCATGAGACCGTCCATGGCATCGTCATCCCACAAATCGATCATCTTCGCGAGATTGCCGGTTCCCTGTTCGAGCCATAAGGAATCGCAATTATGAGTGAAAAAGGCCTTTCCCGAGAAATGCGGCAGCGCTTTTGCGAGACCGCCGCCGCTATCCAGAATCTGTCCGCGCTCATCGGACAAAATGATGGTCACGTCCCGCCGCGCCATCAGATGAGTCTCAAGTTTATCGGCGTGATAATGGAGATTGACCACGATTGTGGTGACGCCCACTTGGCGCAACCGGTCGATGGCATGATCAATCAGCGTCTTGCCCGCCACCTGAACCAGCGCTTTGGGCTTGTCATCGGTCAACGGGTGCATCCGCGTGCCCAGACCGGCCGCCAAGATCATTGCCTGTTGGAGCGTCTTAGCCATGGCTATCACGCTCCCCCCCCTAACGGCTCGGTTCGAAAGCGCCGGGGCACATGGGCATCAAACCAAGACTTAATCTCGACCAAGGCATCATGGTTTAGATCGGCTTCCAGGTAGCGCCAAACCCGGGGTAAATATTGCAGGTATTGCGGCTTACCGTCGCGGCGAAACAGCCGCGCGAATATGCCGACGATCTTGGTATTTCGCTGGGCGCCCAAAGCCGCATAGGTCAACCGAAAAACCGATTCATCGAACACCCGGTCGCGCGCGCGAACAAGTCGGCAATAATGCGACAGCATGCCGTCACCGAGAGCCTCGGGCACGTCGCGGCGCGCGTCTTCCAGCAATGACACCAGATCATAGGCCCGCGCACCGATCACACCGTCTTGGAAATCAAGCAGTCCGACGCGGGCGACACCGCCACGTTCGGGTAACCAGATTAGGTTATCGGCGTGGTAATCTCTCAGTACCAAGACGGGTTTGGGATCTATCACATGGGCGAAAGCGCTGTCCCAAGCCGCCTCATAAGAGCGGCGGACGGCGTCAGACACTGGTTTGCCGGTGATCAGGGGTAAGAACCACTCGATCAGCAGATTAACCTCGGCCCGGAGCGCCGTTGCGTCATACAAACTCAACTGAACATGGCCGCCGTCGGGTAACGGCAATGGCGCCGGCGGTGTTTGATCGTGAAGATCGACCAGGGTATCGACCGCCGCCCGGTACAGATCGGTTTGCCGCGCACCCCGTCCAAGAACCTTCGTGAACAAAGTGTCGCCCAAATCCTCAAGCAACAGAAAGCCATGGGTTAGATCCGCCGCCAGCACCCGAGGCGCGCTCAACCCCAGTCCGTTGAGCCACTGGCCAATGGCCACAAAGGGCGCCGTGTCGGGCCCGGCCAATCGGGCCAGCGCGTTGTAGCCAAGCGTTTGACGCTCAGCCACGCCGGCGTCCGGTGGGCAGGACGGGGCCTCTGCCCCGGGCGGCGCGTCCATCAGCACCGCCGTCCCTTGCGGACCGGTCAGGCGCTCATAGCGCCGCGTCGACGCATCGCCGGCCAAGGGCGATCGTTGCCCGGTCGCCCAGCCTGCGCCGGCGAGAAACTCTTGCAAAAGATCCTTGCGATCAGTCACCCACATGCTCTCCCAAGGCACCGCCGGCATCCAACGCGCGCAACCGCGCCGCCCATTCGCCATGGCCCGTCAAGCGCGCGTGGCGCCATAAGTCGGTGATCATAAGGTCAACGTCCAAACGGTCTTGCGGTATCTGATTGCCCAACCGATCGGGCCATTCCACCAGCACCGGTCCCAAGTCAAGCGCGTCGTCAAAGCCAAGCTCGATAATGTCCCGCTGTTGTTCAATCCGGTAAAGATCGAAATGGGTAATCGTCAAGGCAGCGGTGTCATAGCTTTGAACCAGCGTGAAAGTGGGACTGATCACCTGTTCCGGTTCACGGCTGTGTTGCGCGGCCTGAATCAGGCCTCGGGCCAGGGTGGTTTTGCCGGCGCCGAGCGGGCCAATAAGGCCGACGAAATCGCCCCGCTGCAGTTCGCCGCTTAGGACGCGTCCCAGGGCGAGGGTTGCCGCCATATCCGACAGCAATAGGGTCACAGAGAAAGTCTCGGCCATTGTGTTACCGGGCCCTCATGCAATGACTGGCCAGCTCTGCGCCCCTTCTAGAGCGCATTGACAAAAAGTGTACGCGGTTTTTGGCTTCGAATACGCGACCAATAACAAATCTAGACCCCCGTTCCCTGATTCAATGAATTGTGAACGGGGGTCTAGAGCACGTTAGCGATTCCATCTTTTGTCAACGTGGTCTAGACAATACATTGGCGGCAACAGATTAAGGAACAAAAGATGGCCTCGAGCGATACCTATGTCATTGTGGGCGCCGGCCATGGTGCCGGCCAGGCGGTCGCCAGCTTGCGCCAAAAAGGGTTCGACGGCCGTTTGATTCTGATCGGCGAGGAACCGTTCATCCCCTACCAGAGGCCACCCCTGTCTAAAGCGTTTCTAGCCGGCGATCTGGCGCGGGACCGGCTTTATTTCAAGCCCAGCGATTTTTATACACGAAACAACGTGGATCTTATGCTGAGCACGCGCGTGGTCAACATCGACCGGAGCGCAAAATCGGTCCAGGTGCATGACGGCCGACAGGTGTCTTACCACAAGCTACTCGTTATGACCGGATCACGGGTTAGACAACTGACCGTGCCCGGCGTCGATCTGCCCGGCATTCATTACGTGCGAACCATCGAAGACGTGGAAGGCATTCGCGAGCATTTCGCCGAGGGCGCCAAATTAGTCGTCGTGGGCGGCGGTTATATCGGCCTCGAAGTGGCCGCAATCGCCGCCAAGCGAGGTCTTGATGTGACCGTCATTGAAGCTGAAGATCGCGTCATGTCCCGTGTGGTCGGGCCGGAAATATCCCGCTTCTTTACCCAGGTTCACACGCAACAGGGGGTCAAGATCTTAACCGGCAAAGGGGTTAAGGGATTTGCCGGCACCGGAAAGATCGAACAGGTCGTGTGCACCGATGACACCCGACTTGCCGCAGACCTTGCCGTTATCGGCGTTGGCATTTTGCCCAACCAAGAGCTCGCAGCCGAAAGCGGACTGAATGCCGAAAACGGCATTATTGTCGACGAATATTGCCGGACAAACGATCCGCATATATTTGCCGCGGGGGATTGCACCAATCATCCGAACGGGATTTTCGGCATGCGGATTCGCTTGGAATCCGTCCAAAACGCACTCGAACAAGCCAAGACCGCCGCCCTGGCCATGCTCGGTGACTTAAAAGCCTATAACCAAGTGCCGTGGTTTTGGTCCGATCAATACGACATCAAGTTTCAGATTGCCGGATTGAGCAAAGGGTACGATCAAATCGTTCTGCGCGGCGATCCGTCAGCTCGAAAGTTTGCCGCTTTTTATTTGAAGGACGGGACCCTGCTTGCGGTCGATGCCATTAACTCAGCGCACGAATATATGGTCGGGCGAAAGCTGATTGCCGCCAAGGCGCGCCCGGATCCTGAAAAACTCACCGATACGACTTTGTCCATGAAGCAAGTTGTGTGAATTCCTGTCTAGACCCCCGTTCACAATTCATTGAATCAGGCAACGGGGGTCTAGATTTGTTATTGGTCGCGCATTCGAACCCAAAAACCGCGTACACCCCGGCCTTCGCCGGGACATGCTTTTTGTGAATGCGCTCTCGAGCGTTTCCGAACTTAACAGACTCGCGAAAACACTCTAGCATGTTCACTTTATTTGGAGGCGTGGCGTGAAACTTGGTCTTGTAGCGTTGGGTTTGGGCGTGCTCGTTGCAAATATGGCGTGGGCTGACGGCCCTGACGGCTGCGCCTTTAACGGCATCGATCTTTATGGCGACGTTGAAATTGTCACCAGCTTTCCCGATGTCAAAGTGCAAATCGTTACCAGCTTTCCGGATCTGAACGTGCAAATGGTCGACAGTTTGCCGGATTCGTGCGGCTTATGGAAAATCGTCACAAGTTTGCCGGATTTCAAAATTCAATACGTGGATCGTTTTCCGGATATTAAGATTCAATTCGTCGATAGTTTTCCCGGCCTGCCCTAAACGAAGTCCCGTCACTGTGTGACCACAACGATCTTACCTTTGACCTTGCGCGCCGCCATGTCATTAAGGGCTTGGTGAGCCCGCTCTAACGGATATGTAGCCGACACATAGGGTTTGATTTTTCCCGAAAGGCACAAATCCAACACCTCTTCAATATTCGCTCTGTTGTTCGATGGATTGCGCGCGGACCAGGCTCCCCAAAAAACACCGACGATCTGACAGCCTTTGAGCAGAACGAGATTCAACGGTATGTGCGGGATCGGGCCTGACGCGAAGCCGACCACCAGATACCGCCCTTGCCAACCGGTGGCGCGTAAAGCGGGTTCGGAATAATCACCGCCCACCGGATCGTAGACAACATCGGCACCTTGACCCTTTGTCGCGGATTTGACCTCGTTGGAAAACGCTTTTTGCTGCTCGCGGGACAGCGAACCGGTCGGATAGAGAATGGTGTGGTCGGCGCCGTGGTCGCGTGTCACCGCCAGCTTTTCCTGTGATGAGGCCGCCGCAATCACGCGGGCGCCCATGACTTTGCCCAGCGCAACCGCGGCCAGGCCAACGCCGCCCGCCGCGCCCAGCACAAGCAATGTCTCACCGGCCTGCAATCGAGCCCGGTCTTTGAGCGCATGTATGGACGTGCCATAGGCGAACACGATCGCCGCCGCCGTGACGTCGTCCAAGCCTGGGGGAAGAGGGATCAATTTATCCGCCTCCGCCAAGGCCTCCTGGGCGAAACCGCCCCACCCGGTCGTGGCAATCACCCGGTCGCCTATTTGCACATTTTCCACACCCGATCCGATTTCTTTGACGATTCCCGCTACCTCGCCACCGGGTGAAAAAGGCAAGGGGGGTTTGAATTGGTATTTATTTTCGATGATCAAAATGTCGGGGAAATTGACGCCGCAGGCCTTCACATCGATAACCACTTGTCCGTCTCCCGGATGGGGCGACGGCACATCTTCAACCACAAGCGTATCCGGTGGGCCGAATTCCTTGCACAAAACCGCTTTCATCGTGCATCCTCTTCCTAGAGCACATTCAGGAAAAGCATGTCCCGGCGAAGGCCGGGGTGGACCCGGTTTTCCTAAAGACACTCTAATGACGGGTTCGAAAGGATTGAGCAACCGCCATGCGTGGTTATTTCGGGATCGGCGTTGAACGGATCAGCAAGCCGATGAATGCGGGTAGCCTGTTTCGCACGGCCAACGCATTCGGCGCCAGCTTTGTGTTCACTCTCAATGCCTATTACACGGTGCGTCAAGGCAATATGGCAGACACGTCCCATGCGCTTAACGCTCTACCTTTTTTCGAATGGGACAATATCGACGATCTGATATTGCCCAGAGGGTGTCGCCTTGTGGGGGTTGAATTTCTTGACGAGGCGATCGAATTACCCCGGTACCGCCACCCTTCGGCGGCAGCCTATGTGCTGGGGCCGGAAAAGGGATCCCTGTCGGACCAGGTGCTGGCCCGTTGCCATGATGTGATCAAGATCCCCACACGATTTTGCATCAATGTGGCCCTGGCCGGTGCTTTGGTAATGTATGATCGTGTATTGAGTTCCAACCGATTTGGCGAGCGGCCGGTGGTGCCGCCCGTGCCGGCAAAACTGCCCAAGAGCGAGGATTGGGTGGCACCGGCAAAGAGCCCCCATTAGGCCGCCAAACGGAGTGCGAGCCTGCCACAAAATGGTCGCAACCGGGGGCTAGAGGTACGTTGACAAAAGATTGCCATTTCGCTTCGTTAAGTGTTTGTTAAGTATTTAGACAGCGTATGGGCGCGAGCCGAAAATGCCGGCGTCGAGTTTCGATTATCGACGTGAAGTTGAGTGACACAATGCTTTCCAGAACCTTACATTTTGCTCTTTTCTTGATCTTAGTGACCGTGAGCGCCGTCGGCGGAGCGCAGGCCGAAGATCCCCGGCCCATGGGCACTTTCAAGGATTGGCACGCCTACAAAATGACCCAAGCGGGAAAAATCGCCTGTTTTGCCGTGTCCAGCCCGGAAGAAAGACTGCCGGCCAACGTCAATCATGGGAATGTGTTCTTCATTGTGACCAATTGGGTGACCGACGATACCAATGGCGAGCCCAGTGTGGTCACAGGCTATAGTTTCAAGGAGGACAGTACGGTGACCCTTGAGGTCGGTTCCGCCAAATGGAGCATGTTCACCGATCAGAAAGGGGCTTGGCTGCGCACGACGGACGAAGAAAAAGCTCTGATCACCGCCATGAAGAGCGGTAGTTCCATGCGGGTCAAAGGCACATCGGCCCGCGGCACGGCAACGGAATATCGCGTTTCTCTGGCCGGCATCACGGCGGCGATCAAAGAGATCGACACCAACTGCAAATAAGCCTGCCTCCCCCAACAGTGCTATAACACCGGCGCCTCCGGCCGCCGAAGGGTAGACCATGACCGCACCGCCGCAAGTGCATAATCCGACCGACTTGCCCCATAACAATGGGGCGGTACCGACAAAACCGCGCGGGCAAAATCTCATCGGTCTTACCCGTGACGATTTAAAGGCCGTGCTGGCAGACATGGGGGTGCCGGACCGGGCGCAGCATATGCGCGCACAACAGCTGTGGCATTGGATTTATCACCGAGGGGTGCGCGACTTTCACCACATGACCACCATTGCCAAAGACATGCGCCAAGCATTGGCCGAACTTTATTGCCTGGAACGGCCCGAGATTGTGCGCACCGAAATTTCTCAAGACGGCACGCGCAAGTGGCTTATCCAATCCGAGCCCGGCGTGGCGTTCGAAACTGTCTACATACCGGAGGAAAATCGCGGCACGTTATGTATTTCAAGCCAAGTGGGCTGCACGCTTAATTGCACGTTTTGCCTTACCGGTACGCAACGATTGGTACGCAATCTCAGTGCCGGAGAAATCGTCGCCCAGCTTATGATCGCGCGGGATGAACTGGATGATTGGCCGGTGATCGGAGCAAGCAACGAGCGCGACCGCGCCATTACCAATATCGTCATGATGGGTATGGGCGAACCGCTTTATAATTTCGACAATACGAAAAAAGCGCTGTCGATCGTGAGCGATGGAGACGGCATTTCCATCTCCAAACGCCGCATCACTTTATCGACCGCGGGCGTGGTGCCCGAGATCCCCCGTTGCGGCCACGAGATCGGCGTGATGCTGGCCATTTCACTTCATGCCGTGCGCGACGAGGTGCGGGATGAATTGGTGCCGCTCAACAAAAAATATCCGCTGGCGGATCTTTTGGCCGCGTGCCGCGCCTATCCCACCGCCAATAATTCAAAACGCATCACATTCGAGTATGTCATGCTCAAGCAAGTCAATGACAGCCTGTCGGACGCCAAGGAATTGGTGCGGCTGCTCAAGGGCATACCGGCCAAAGTGAATCTTATTCCGTTTAACCCGTGGCCCGGCGCGCCTTACCAATGCGCCGAGTGGCAGCAGATCGAGGCCTTTGCCCAGGTGCTCATGAAAGCGGGTTATGCCAGCCCCATTCGCACACCGCGCGGCCGCGACATTATGGCGGCGTGCGGCCAGCTCAAAAGCGATAGTGTGAGGCCGCGTGCCAGCGCACGGCATATCGGTTAGAGTGTTTTCAGGAAAAGCATGCCCCGGCGAAGACCGGGGTGGGCACCGGTTTTCCTGAAAACACTCTAGGATTTTTGTGGATTTTAATCAGTAAGCGGAGGATATAACACTGATGCTTTGGTCAAGACAGGTGATTGTCGGTTTGGCTGTGTTGTTCTTTGCGGCCTTTGGCATGACGGCGCCAAGCCTGGCGCAAGAGGAAGAGGCGGCCAAGCCTGGCCTGACACTGGTGGCGGGCGCCACGGGCAATACGGGCCGGCGGCTGATTGCCGCGCTTAAAGCGCAAGGCATCCCGGTGCGCGCCATGACGCGCAGTTTAGAGAACGCGCATGAAAAAGTCGGCACGGAGTACGATTGGGTGGTGGCCGATGTCACCGACATAAGCACCCTGCCAGCCGCCTTGGACGGTGTGGAGAATGTCATATCGACCCTGGGGTCGC
>SMXP01000052.1 GCA_004356335.1 Alphaproteobacteria bacterium
CCATCAATGTGGTGGAATCCAATGAATCACAATCTACAACAAATGAGAATCCCCCAAATGATTCCGCCAGATCGGAAAATGCTCTAGTCGGCCGGGCCACGGTTTCCTACTCAGGTCGATTGAGTTAATTCGCCAACCGTCTTCATGACGGCCTCCAACGCGGCTTGCGCTTTACTGGCATCGGGCCCGCCGGCTTGCGCCATGTCCGGACGACCACCGCCACCCTTGCCGCCCAACGCTTCGGCGCCGCGCTTGACCAATTCCACAGCACTGAGATGGGCCGTGAGATCGGCGGTAACACCGACCGCCAAGGCCGCTTTGCCGTCATTCACCGCAATAAACGCGACCACGCCGGAGCCGATTTTCTTTTTACCGTCATCGACAAGACCGCGCAAATCCTTGGCCGACACGCCGTCGAGCTGGGCCGCCATCAATTTGACGCCGCCAATCTCGCGAATGTTTTGATCCATGTCTTGGGCACCGGTCCGGCCACCACCCAACGCCATTTGTTTTTTGACCTCGGCCAATTCGCGCGCCAAACGCTTGCGCTCCTCAAGCAAGGCCGCCACACGTTCGGGCACCTCGGCGGGTGCGGTTTTCAGAACGGCTGCCGCTTGACGCACCAATTGTCCTTGGCCTTCAAGATAAAGCCGCGCGGCTTCCCCGGTCAGCGCCTCTACGCGACGCACACCCGCAGCCACGGCACTTTCACTGACGATCTTAAACAAGGCAATGTCGCCCAGTCGGCGCACATGGGTGCCGCCGCACAATTCGACCGAATAGGGCTGATCAGCACCATCTAAAGCATCGCCCATGGTGAGCACGCGTACTTCGTCGCCATACTTCTCGCCGAACAATGCCAAAGCGCCCTGCTCCACCGCTTCATCGGGTGTCATGATGCGCGTCGATACATCCTTGTTTTGCCGCACCACTTGATTGACCTGAGCTTCGATTTGGTCGAGTTCGTCGCGCGTCAGCGCTTTGGAATGAGAAAAGTCAAAGCGCAAATCATCGGGACCGACCCGCGAACCTTTTTGTGTGACATGGCGACCTAAAACCTGACGCAGGGCGGCGTGCATGATGTGGGTGGCGGAGTGATTGGCCCGCGTGGCATCGCGCCTGGCCCCATCGACGTGCAGATCGACCACATCGCCGACATTGAGCTGGCCCCGTTTCAGACCTCCCACATGAACGTGAAGAACGCCGATCTTCTTTTGCGTGTCCGTGACCGCAAACGACGCGCCGTTTGCCGTCTCCATCATTCCCTGATCCCCTACTTGGCCACCCGATTCCCCATAAAACGGGGTTTGGTTGGTTAAGATCTGCGCCTCGGTGCCCGCATCGATGCGCTCAACGGGCTTGCCGTCTAGCAAAAGCGCTAGAATGCGCCCTTCGCCACGCTCGTTCTCGTAGCCCAAAAACTCGGTCGCCCCGTGTTGATCCTTCAAATCGAACCAAATCTCCTCGGTCGCCTGCTCGCCCGAACCGGCCCAAGCGGCGCGCGCCTCGGCACGCTGGCGTTCCATCGCCACATCAAACCCCGACTGGTCGACGGAGATGTTCCGTGTTCGGAGGGCATCTTGCGTTAGGTCCAGCGGAAAACCGTAAGTATCATAGAGTTTGAAGGCAATTTCGCCGGGCAATTCTTGACCCTTTTCGAGCTTGCCGACTTCACCTTCGAGAAGACCTAGGCCGCGAGCCAGGGTTTTTTGGAAGCGCCCTTCTTCGTGTTTGAGGGTCGCGGTGATCAAGGCCTCGGCACGCCCCAATTCCGGATAGGCCCCGCCCATTTCGGCAACCAAAACAGGCACTAAACGCCATAGAAACGGTTCCTTTGTGTCCAGCATATGGGCATGGCGCATGGCGCGGCGCATGATCCTGCGCAACACATAGCCACGGCCTTCATTGGACGGCAGCACGCCATCGGCAATCAAAAAACTCACCGCGCGCAGATGATCGACAATGACACGGTGACTGACCGCGTGGTCGCCATCCGCCGCCACATGACTGAGTTCAACCGAGGCTTCGATCAAACAACGAAACAAATCCGTTTCATAATTATCGTGGGTGCCTTGGAGCACAGCCGCCATACGTTCCAGCCCGAGGCCGGTATCGATGCTCGGCTTGGGCAAGTTAATTCGCTTTTGCGCTGACACCTGGTCGTATTGCATGAAAACCAGGTTCCAAATTTCGATAAACCGGTCGCCGTCCTGATCCGCGCTGCCGGGCGGACCTCCGGGTATCTGTTCGCCATGATCGTAAAAGATTTCCGAACAGGGGCCGCACGGACCGGTTTCCCCCATGGCCCAAAAGTTGTCCGAGGAGGCGATGCGCAAGACACGGTCGTCGCCAAAGCCGGTCAGCTTCTGCCACAGTTCGAACGCGTCATCGTCTTCCGTATAGACCGTTATGAGCAGGCGATCCTTTGAAATACCGAATGTATCGGTCAGCAATTCCCAGGAATAAGCGATCGCCTCCTCTTTGAAGTAATCGCCAAAGGAAAAGTTGCCGAGCATTTCGAAAAAAGTGTGATGGCGCGCGGTATGGCCCACATTATCGAGATCGTTGTGCTTGCCGCCGGCGCGCACGCATTTTTGCGAGGTGACGGCCCGTTGATAGTCGCGCGTTTCGGCGCCGGTGAAGACGCTCTTGAACTGCACCATGCCCGAATTGGTAAACAGCAAGGTGGGGTCGTTATGGGGCACGAGCGGGCCCGAAGACACGACCATGTGGCCTTTATCCGCAAAAAAATCGAGAAACGTGCTGCGGATTTCGTTGAGACTGGTCATGACGTAAACCGCCTTTTCGTGACACAGAGCATTTTCGAGCGAAGTGGGCACCGGTTCGCGTTAAGAAAATGCGACCAAACAAGGACTTAGAGCGTTTTCGCGATTCTGTTAAGTTCGGAAACGCTCTAGGACCTTGGTATCGGGCCGCAAGGCTTTTAGCGTTCCGTCCGGTCCAAGTCCACCATGGGCCGAATCGCCCGCCCAGTGTGCCATATCCTTGTCAGGGCCAATATAAAGACAACGCCGACCCTGGGGGCCGGCGTCGTGAGCTTGCCGCCTTTTGGTGCGTGGTCTTAACCGGCCGCTTTAACCTCTGCGGCGTCATCCGCGGCGGGCAAATCGCCGCCGGTCGATATGTCTTCGGTGCGGAGACCCGCATTGCGCCGGATCGCCGTTTCGATCTCCGCCGCCATATCGGGATTGTCCTTCATGAATCGTTTGGCATTCTCCCGGCCTTGACCGATCCGCTGGCTATTGTAGGAATACCAAGAGCCGGACTTCTCGACGATGTCCGCTTTGACACCGAGATCGATGAGCTCGCCGGTCTTGGAAATGCCCTCGCCATACATGATGTCGAATTCGGCCTGTTTGAACGGCGCCGCCACTTTGTTCTTCACCACCTTCACCCGGGTTTGATTGCCCACGACTTCATCGCGATCCTTGATCGCGCCGATCCGCCGGATGTCGAGACGCACCGAAGCATAGAATTTAAGCGCATTGCCGCCCGTGGTGGTTTCCGGGCTGCCGTACATGACGCCGATCTTCATGCGAATTTGATTGACGAACACCACCATGGTGTTGGATTTGGAGATCGATGCGGTGAGCTTACGGAGCGCCTGACTCATGAGCCGCGCTTGAAGACCGGGCAACACGTCGCCCATTTCTCCTTCAAGTTCCGCCCGCGGTGTTAACGCGGCCACGGAATCGATGACCAATACATCAACGGCGCCGGAACGCACCAGGGTATCGGTAATCTCGAGCGCCTGCTCGCCGGAATCCGGTTGAGAAATCAGAAGTTCGTCTAAATCCACGCCCAATTTTCCCGCATAGGCCGGATCCAACGCATGTTCCGCATCGATAAACGCACCGACACCGCCCTTGGCTTGCGCTTCGGCCAGCACATGCAAGGCCAAAGTGGTTTTGCCGGATGATTCCGGTCCGTAAATTTCAACGACCCGACCCCGCGGCAGACCGCCAATGCCGAGCGCAATATCAAGGCCTAGGGAACCTGTGGACACCGTCTCGATGTCGACCACCCCCGCCTGGCCCAACCTCATCACCGAACCCTTGCCGAATGCTCGATCGATCTGGCTTAGCGCCGCCTCGAGCGCCTTCTTTTTGTCCATGCCACTTCTTTCCGCCAGCCGCACAACGTTCTCTACCATGGGAGCCCTCCGGTTATTTCACAGCGTCGTCGGTGATTCAACGCAGCTCAATGTACGTGTTTTGTTCTCATTGGCAAGAGGAAAGTCAACCTATTGATAATTAAAGATAATATAGATCATGTTCGAATTTTGTTCCCGTGGCCTTAACGAGGAGGCGAAAAATTACCCGAGGAAGTAGTGAGTTCTTTGACGGATTCGCGACCGGTCGCCCATTCGGACGGAAAACCGGTATCCACTTTTCTTATTCGGCCGCCACCTGCTGCTCTTGAGCTGGCGCAATGAGCGGAATCGGATCCAAGGTCCAGCCCTTACTTTGACGCCGTGCCGGACTGGGAACGGCATAGGCCACCCGACCTTGATTGCGCGTAACTTCGTCACTATCGATGCGCCAGCCTCGCATCTGCCATTTTTTGATCAAGTCGCGATAGCGCGATATGGGTTTATCGGCAGGCACAAACACTTCTTTCGTGTTGGTGCGGGGCGTTAAGACCGGCCGCAATTCCGACAGCACATCGCGATCCTGAAGGGCGACGAAGGTATTGCGTTCCATCATCCGTTTGTCGTTTTCGGCATCCGCCATGAAGTTTCTCAAATTGACGAGGTAGATCCGGGTACTGCTTTCATCGACCGGCGCCTCAAAGGCATATTGATGGATCTTCATTTCAGGGGTCGGATGAATAAATGTCCACAATGACGCACAGCCATGGTGTCCGGTACCTACCTCAGCCGTACCCACGCCATCTCTACCCGAAATCTTACGCATCTTTTCGTCGGGTAGAGATGGCGCGGGTACTTTATTATAGAAGCCGGTCACCCATTCGCTCTCGACCAGTTCCAATTCGGGGATTTCGTAATTATCATCGCCAGCGGTAAAAATATGGGTGGTATGAACGAATTCGTTATGGGCCATATCGAGGCCGTTTTCGATGGATCGCTTGTAATCAAAGGCCCAATCGAACCGCTGGTGGGTCGCGCGCCAGCCCTCTTCGCCCCATTCTTTGATTTCCATGATCGGCGGACGCTCTTGCTCGGGCAAATCGCCTAGAAACGCAAAGATAAGACCGTATTTTTCGACCGTCGGATACGAGTCGATTTTGGCACGGTTGGGCATTTTGGCATCCGGCCCCATCGACGGAATGCGCTGGCAGACTCCCTCGCCGTCAAATTGCCATCCGTGATAAGGGCATTCAATGCAATCGTCTTTAAGTTTGCCGTGCGCCAATGAGCCGCCCCGATGGACGCAGACATTGCTCAAACAATGTGCCGTGCCGGACGAATCGCGGAAAAGGACAAAGTCTTGACCGAGCATACGCACATGCATCGGTGCGTCTTTAAGATTCTTACTTTCTTCGGCGGGATACCAAAAATTGATGAACATGACGGCCTTCCCCTGTTCTTGGAGATAACGATCCTGCGCCAAGAAGGCGCGATGTTTCAGAGCACGTTCACAAAAGATGGAATCGCTAACGTGCTCTCAGTCTTTGTTTTGTCGCGCATTCGGACGGAAAACCGGGTCCACTTTTCCTGAATGCGCTCTAGTATAGGGTGGATCGATCCGTTAACGCAAAGAGCCCAATTTCGCACCTGAGAATGACGCGCAAAAACCCGGGATATTAGTCGGAAAATCTATTCCGCTGCTGCTCTGCTCTGTTGGGCGGCCGGTAAAAGCGGGACCTCATCCAATACCCAGTTACCGGAGACACGCCGATCGGGACAAGGAATGGCACAGGCGACATCGCCGCTCTTCTCTTTCATCGCGGCAACATCGATGCGCCAGCCTCTATGCTCCCAAGTCTTAAGAATTTCGCGATACCGAACGGAGGCCTGGTCGGTCGGCATCAATATCTCTTTGGTGTTCGTTTCCGGCGTTCGCATTGGATTCAAATCGTTCAGCACTTCCACATCTTCTTTGGTCACTTGAAGATTAACTTTACGGATCGTGTCGTCATTTTCCGGCTCGAGCATGCAATTGCGCAAGTTGATGAAATAGATCCGCGTATGACTTTCATCGATGGGTGCTTCAAAAAAGTATTGATGAAACCCATTATGCTCGGAAAATTGAATCCAGGTGACCAGGGTATTGGGCCCGTAATGCCAAGAACTTGCCCATCCCTTAAATTTCTCGGCGCGTATATCTCCAAGCTCCGTGTCTTTATTCTTGACCTCGAAATAAAGTTTAAATTTGCTGCCCCAGGGGATATCCGTCACTTTAATGGGTTTTTTCGGATCGTCAGTTATTAAAGCTGGAAAGCCTTGAGCCGGATGGACGAATTCGTTATGGGCCGGATCGAGACCGTTTTCCAAAGAACGCTCATAATAGAAGTCCGTGTCCAATATGATCATATCGTGGGCCCGCCAACCGTCTTGGCCGTATTCCTCTATTTCATAGAGGGGCGGGCGTTCTGCCTCGGATAAATCCCCCAAAAAGGCAAAAACAAGACCATATTTCTCTTCGACGGGATAAGAATCGACTTTGGCGCGGGCCGGCGGTTTGCCGTCGTAACCGATCGACGGCACGGTTTGACATTTGCCGTCACCGCCATATTCCCAGCCATGATAGGGGCAAACGACACAATCGCCCTTGAGCCAACCTTTGCTCAAAGAACCGCCGCGATGAACGCAGGTATCGCTCAGGACATGGGGGCGTCCTTTGCTGTCTCGAAAGGCCACGAAATTGAGGCCCAGTATCTGCACTCGATGGGGTTCACCGGCCGCGATCTCTTCGCTTGTGCCGATCGGATACCAAAAATTGATATACATGTCGCCTTTTCCCCTTATTGCCAGCCCCGGGCACCAATCGGCGCGCCTTTGCTCGGGCGAGTCAGAGTTTAACGGCAATACGGGTTCATTTCCAGAGGGGTGCGCCGTTTTTCTCAGCCGGTATACCGAGCCTCGCGCAGGGCGGTTTGATCCGTAACAGATGACGAATTACGGCCCCCTTGCCAAATCGCAACAACGTTAAACAAGGTGCCGGACGAAGAGGCGATGCTTAGAGCACGTTGACAAAAGATGGACTCCCTAACGTGCTCTACGTCTCTGTTTTGTCGCGCATTCGGACGGAAAACCGGTGTCCACTTTTCCTGAATGCGCTCTAGTTCGCCTCGTTTTCCTTACCACGAACCTTTTCGAGCGGATCCATCTTGCCGTCACCTTCGGCGATCTCGTCCGCCACAATGTAACCGACGCCCGCTGCCGCCAACAGAATGCATCCGCTTACACTAAAACCCAAAAGGCACAAAGTAATGACTGCCAGAAATTTTTTCATCATTTGACCCACTCCGATCGCCGGACATTAGAGAGCCGGCATATTTAATTACAGCAATTGTTTTAAAATACATCGGTTGTCCTTAATATCATGTTTTGAAGTCCGCTAAAATTTTACGGACTCGAGACAAACGCGAGCACCGACTAGAGCATTTTCGAGATTAATTGACTCATGAAAATGCTCTAGAGTCTAAGTTTGGTCGCGTTTTCGGACGGAAAACCGGGTCCACTTTTCCTGAAAACGCTCTAGCGACGTTGGGATTTGGCCGTATTGAAGTTTGTGCAAGGCAAGCACACTTTACTCGCTCAGCACTTCCTTCACTTTAGCGGCAAGCTGTTTCAGGCTAAATGGCTTGGGCAAGAAACTAACGTCTTCGGGACGGCCGAGCGTGTTTTTGAACGTATGCTCGGCATAACCGGAAATAAAGATTATCTTGGTATTCGGACACATCTCACGAACTTTTTTAGCAAGCGTCGGGCCATCCATCTCCGGCATGACCACGTCGGTCACCACCAGGTCGATGGGCTTGTCTTGCGCTTCAATCACTTTAATAGCTTCCACGCCGTTAGACGCTTCCAGCACCGTAAAACCACGACTGGACAAAGCACGCGTCGCAAAGGCCCGCACCGCGTCCTCGTCTTCAACGAGCAGGATGGTACCTACGCCGGTAAGATCGCGCGCCGGTTCGACCGTGCTTGATTGTTTCGCTGCCGCTTGACGGTCTTCTTCCGTCTCTTGATATGTCGGAAGATAGATGCTGAAGGTGGTTCCTTTGCCCATTTCGCTATCGGGAAAGATGAAACCGCCCATTTGCTTGATGATCCCGTAGACGGTCGATAGGCCAAGACCGGTCCCCTCGCCCACGCCCTTCGTCGTGAAGAACGGTTCGAAAATCTTGCTCAGATTGTCCGGTTCGATGCCGGTGCCGGTGTCCGACACCTCAATCAAAACATAATCCCCCGGCGGGATGAGTTCGTTGATGAAGTCGCGTGATTCCGGCTGAATGATGTTGCGACTGCGGATCGTTAATTTGCCGCCATCAGGCATGGCATCGCGCGCATTGACGGCCAAATTGATCAAGGCGGTATCTATCTGGCTTTGGTCGACTTTAATAAGGCCTAAATTGCGCCCGTGAGTGAGTTCCAACTCGACGGTCTCACCAAGCAGACGCCTTAACAACATAGAGAGTTCGGTCAATACATCGGTCGGCGAAAAAACGCGTGGCGTAAGTGTCTGCTGACGGGAAAAGGCGAGCAATTGACGCACCAGATTGGCGGCTCGATTGGCATTTTGCCGAATCTGATCGATGTCGCCAAAGGACGGGTCACCGACGTGATGGCGCGTTAGTAACAAATCACAGAAACCGATGATCGCGGTGAGCAAATTATTGAAGTCATGGGCCACACCGCCGGCCAATTGTCCGACCGCCTGCAATTTTTGAGACTGGGAAAATTGCATTTCGAGTGACTTCTGTTCCGTCAGATCGACCAAATAGGCCACAACAGAACCGTCTTGGTTTTCGCTGGCGTCACTGACCCGGCCCAAATGAAGTTGTGCATTGCGGCCGTCCTCGACCATTTGAACTTCCAACGGCGTCGCGATTTCTTCGCCGTTCGAGACCGAGTGCAATCGCGATGTCACCGCTTGGCGATCTTCTTCGTTCAAAAGGTCAATCAGCTTCATACCTTGACTCACGGGCCGGTTGGCCAACGCACCAAGGGCTTCGTTGGAACGCTCTATGGTGCCGTCAAACGCCAGCATGGCAATGGCGATCGGTGCCCGGTCGATCAATAAGGGCAGTGGCACCTCCACCTTGTCTCGCTGTTTTTGCGAAGCGCCTCGTGCCGCCTCTGTTCCGTCCTTGAGCTCCGCTTGGTCATCATGACTGTCAAGTGCTTGCCCCAATTGTTGCCCGGTTTCGTCCAAAAGAAGGCCCTTGAGCACCTGTTCGGTCGCCGGTTGTTCGCTGATGCGCCAGACCACATGTTCGGTGTCGCCTTCAAGCTGATTGACAGTGGCCAGCAAGGTGCGCGTGCCCTCATCGGCGGTTTTCAAGGGTAAGGTTTCGAACCCGCGCCGACCGTGCCGCGCCGCGCGCGCCAACCGATAAAGTGGCGCAGCCAAATCCTCATCTCCGGCAAACACCTGCTCTAGGGGCAAGGGCCGTCCCATATTGCGCCCGCGATTGCCCGCCCTGGTCAATTTCTCATAGGCAGTGTTGGCATAAAGCACCGCGCCTTGCCGGGTCGTAACCAAATAGGCTTCGGGCGCGCTATCGAGCACACGCGCTAAGACGCCAATGTCCGACACCCGATTAAAAGAAGACCGCCGCGCAAAACTTTCGGTTTCTGCCGGGGAACGGCCGATCGCCCCCGTGGCCAGACCGTAAAAGGCAATGAAACCCAAAAGCGCAATACCGACCAGCAGGATCAATCCAGGCAGACCGGCGGCACCGCCCGATAAAATCACCCACGCACCGACCGATATGGCGAGAAATAAGGAAATGCCCGTCAGCCACGGCAGCATGTCATTTCGCCGCAATATGCCGGCCAGATTTCGGCCGATCGAGGAAACCTTTGAGGACGCCGGAACTGACATAATACAGACTCCAAAATCGAGCGGCCCAGTCGGGACCACCCCATATTTCCTTACCACCACCGCCCTGACGGGATTATTTTTGAGCCCTTTTGGCCCTTGAGACGCCACATCTGACCGGCCCGCTCGGCACCCGATTTATAAGACAATGAGGACCCGCCGTCATCGATTTCCGCACAATGGTAAAGAATGGTAAAGAAAAGCGCTTAAAAAGACGTTTCCGTCGACCGCCATCTTGCTGCTAGAGCGCATTCAGGAGTGAAGACCGTCCTTGCCAAGGTCAATCGTCGCGATGGACTTTTTCCTGACGTTCGTGGTGTTCTTGCGCTTCGATGCCCAAGGTCGCGACGGGCCGCGCTTCCAAGCGTTCCAAACTGATC
>SMXP01000053.1 GCA_004356335.1 Alphaproteobacteria bacterium
CCCGTGTACTCCTGGAAGATCGCGATGACGAAGTCAGCAATCTGAGTCACACGTTCAACCGCATGACCGAACAGATTCAGAACCAACGCGATGATTTGATGGAGGCCAATGAGCAACTTGACCAAAGGCGAATGTTCACCGAAGCGGTATTGGCCGGTGTGAGCGCAGGCGTTCTTGGCCTCGATGGCGACAGACGGATCAATATTGTCAACAGATCGGCTGAGGATTTGCTGGCTTTGCCCCGTACAGACCTCATCGACAAGCTAATTGACGATGTTCTGCCGGAAATCGCACAATTGCTCGAACAGGCCACTTTGAGTCAGCGCGATTTTGTTCAAGAGCAGCTGGATCTGACTATCGATGGCCAAATTCGCCATTTCAATGTTCAAGTAACCGGCCATCACGGGCAGGGCGGTGAGCATGGATATGTCATCACGCTTGATGATATTTCAAAGCTTGTCTCGGCGCAGCGCACGGCAGCCTGGGCCGACGTTGCACGACGGATTGCCCATGAGATCAAAAATCCACTGACTCCCATACAATTGTCGGCTGAGAGATTGAGAAGAAAATACAGTCAGGAAATCAAAAGCGATCGGCACATTTTTGAGCAGTGTACCGACACAATTGTGCGTCAAGTTAAGGATATCGGGCGAATGGTCGACGAATTTTCATCCTTTGCCCGGATGCCCACTCCCATTATGCGTGATGAGGATATTTGCGATCTAATCAAGCGGTCCGTGTTTGCCCAGCGAGTCGCCAATCCCGATATAGATTACCAACTTTCCTTGACCGATGAAGCGATGATTGTCCAATGCGATGGTCACCTTATCGGCCAAGCACTCACAAATTTATTAAAAAATGCCGGACAAGCAATTGCCATAAAAGAAGACAAGCTGGGGCAAGACGGCGGGAGGGGTGACTTCACCGGAAAGATCGACGTGGCTCTAAATTTTGATGACCGTTTATTGAACGTATCGGTCGTCGACAACGGATGCGGTTTGCCCAAAGAACATCGCAACAAACTGACGGAGCCCTACATGACGACACATGCCAAGGGTACCGGCTTAGGCTTGGCAATCGTTCAGAAGATTATGGAAGATCATGGCGGAGAGTTGACCCTTGAGGATGCACCCGAGGGATCGTCGGGGGCTTGCGTATCGCTTCATTTTCCGAGGGACCAAAAAAGAAAGGGCGAGTCCAATCGTCCTCCACGTGAAGACGTGAGTGAGACTTCAACATCCATATCAGAAAGTAAGGCTGTAGTGTAGAGAGTAAAGAGCATGCAACAAATGCGAAAAAATAACGGTCAACACATGGGTCATGATATTCTCATCGTCGATGATGAGCAGGATATTCGCGAACTGATGGCGGGTATTCTGGAAGACGAGGGTTTCGACACACGTGCGGCGGGCGATAGCAGTAGCGCGATTGCCGCCATCCAAGCCCGTAGGCCTTCCTTACTGGTCCTCGATATTTGGTTACAAGGGAGTCAATTGGACGGGCTTGAGTTGCTTGACGAAGTCAAGAGAGATCACCCCGACCTTCCTGTTGTCATGATTAGTGGTCACGGGAATGTGGAGACCGCCGTATCGGCCATGAAGAAAGGGGCTTACGACTTCATAGAAAAGCCGTTTAAGGCCGATCATCTCATTCTGACGATAGAACGTGCGATCGAAGCCTCCCGGTTACGCCGGGAAAATATCGAGCTTAAAGATCGCTACGGAGATAAAGCCGTCCTTATCGGCCAATCGCCGGTCATTGCTCAGCTCCGGCAAGTGATCGAACGGGTGGCACCGACCGGCAGTCGCGTGATGATTAGGGGTCCATCCGGTTCGGGTAAGGAACTCGTTGCCCGACTTTTACACGAATTCTCCGGCAGAGACAGAAATCGGTTCATCGCGATCAATGCTGCCGCTATTGCACCCGAACGCATGGAAGTTGAACTGTTCGGTGTGGAGCCGGGTCCCACTCACCAGAGAAAAGTCGGACTTTTTGAGCAGGCCCATGGCGGCACCCTTTATATCGACGAGATTTCCGACATGCCGCTGGAAACTCAAGGCAAGATATTGCGGGTACTGGTGGAACAGCGCTTCGAGCGGGTAGGGGGCGGGCCTCAAGTCCAGGTGGATGTTCGGGTCATGTCGTCATCGAGCAAGGATCTCAATTTGGAAATCGAAGAAGGACGTTTGCGCCGTGATCTATTTCATCGATTGAATGTGGTTCCTGTTCGCGTTCCGTCGCTCGCCGAGCGACGCGGGGATATCCCTCATCTTGTCCGTTACTTCCTTGAGCAATTAGCCAAATCCACCGGACTTGCCGTGCGGGAGATTGGTGAGGATACCATGGTGGCCCTGCAGGCATATGACTGGCCTGGCAATGTGCGGGAATTGCGCAACAATGTGGAACGCTTGCTGATTCTGACCTCAGATGAAGAAGGTATGCCTATTACGGCCGATATGTTACCATCGGATGTCGGTTATTTTTCGCCGTCCACCGCCAAAGGCGACCCTGCCGAACGGATTATTTCTTTACCCCTCAGAGAAGCTCGGGAAACGTTTGAGCGGGAATACTTAATTGCGCAGATCAATCGATTTAGCGGCAATATATCTCGTACGGCTGCCTTTATCGGAATGGAACGCTCGGCACTTCATCGTAAGTTGAAATCACTCGGAGTAACGTCAACGGTTCGCTCTTCTCAGGCTAGCGTGTAGCCCGAGAAGGAATCTGCGGCGGCTTAATCGAATAAAACAGAAATCTTAAGCCATGGGCTGTCTTTGTGCAGGAACCTAAATGGATCGGCACAATTTCACATAGAGGGCCATGACATGAAGGTCATTATTTGTGGTGCCGGACAGGTCGGTTATGGGATCGCCCGTCAGTTAGCGGAGGAGCAAAACTCCGTAACCGTAATCGATCAATCGCCGGAACTGATCCAACGGATTGGCGATACGTTGGATGTTAAGACAGTGGTTGGCCATGGCGCTCATCCCGATGTGTTGGATCGGGCAGGGGCCCGAGAGGCCGACATGCTTATCGCGGTCACTTTTTCCGATGAAGTGAATATGGTGGCTGCTCAAATTGCGCATTCTCTATTTAACGTTCCGCTAAAAGTCGCGCGTGTCCGCGCGCAAAGTTATTTAGACCCGATTTGGCGAGACTTGTTCACTCGGGACAATATGCCAATCGATGTCATCATTTCTCCTGAACTTGAAGTCGGAAAAGCTGTTTTGGCCAGATTGGCAAACCCCGGCACCTTTGAAGCGATTAGTTTTGCAGATCAGAAAGTAAAAGTCGTCGGATTGTATTTGAATGAGAACTGTCCCGTGGTCAATACGCCGCTCCGGCAATTATCTGAATTGTTTCCCGATCTGGAGGCCACGGTCGTCGGCATTACACGAGACAATCACACCTTTGTTCCCAAAAGAAGCGATCAAATGCTGGTCGGCGATAAGATCTATTTTGTTTCCAAGGCCGATCAAGTGCACCGGACGGTAGACATTTTTGGCCATGAGGAGAAAACGGCCCGTCGAATCATAATTATCGGTGGCGGCAATATTGGGCTTTTCGTTGCGCAGGAACTTGAAAAAGACCCGACAATGCGGGTCAAGGTCATCGAAGTGAACAAAACCAGGGCGGAATTTGTCGCGGACCAGCTTTCGAGAACCGTTGTTCTTTGTGGAAACGGTCTGGATGAGGATCTATTGAGTGAAGCGGGTGTCGAGGATACGGAGGCGGTCGTCGCACTCACAAATAATGATGAAACCAATATTCTGGCTTCCGTTATTGCCAAACGTGGCGGCGCCGTACAGGCAGTTTGCTTGATTAATAATCAGACTTATGGCGGGCTAATGGACACATTGGGCATTGACACTTTCATCGATCCCCGTGCTACCACGGTGTCAATAATTCTTCAGCATGTTCGCAGGGGAAGAATTAAAGGCCTGCACTCGATCGCAGGCGGTGCGGCGGAAGTAATAGAGGCGGAGGCGTTGGAAACATCGCCGCTCGTCGGCAAACCATTGCGCGACGCGAAACTACCTGACGGCATCTCGATTGGGGCGATTATTCGAGGAGAAGATGTTCTTCGCCCAACCGGCGATACTAAGATTGAGACGGGCGATCGCGTGATTATTTTCGCGCAAAAGGAATTTGTGCGCAAAGTCGAACAAATGTTTCGAGTAAGCCTGGAGTATTTTTGAACGACACCATTGTGCCATCCTAGAGCGCATTCACAAAAAGTGTACGCGGTTTTTGGGTTCGAATGCGCGACCAATAACAAATCTAGACCACGTTCCCTGATTCAATGAATTGTGAACGTGGCCTAGAGCATTTCCGGGATCAATTGACTCATGAAAATGCTCTAGATTCTTAGTTTGGTCGCGTTTTCGGACGGAAAACCGGGTCCACTTTTCCTGAAAACGCTCTAAAACCTACGAAGTCGTCACATCGACGGTCAGCCATCATGTCATACGGATACGTCCTTTATCTATTCGGCCTAATCTTGACGGTTCTGGCTGTTCTGATGCTGTTTCCGATTGTCATCGCTGGAGCCTATGGAGAGACTGCCCAAGCGGCTGCTTTCGCCGCGGCCGCTTCAGCAACGATTTTTGTAGGCGGCGGTCTTGTGCTCGGACTGCGCGGCGCAAAACGCAGGGCAGGCATGCGAAGCGCGGTCCTACTGATCATCCTTGCCTGGTGCCTGACGCCGGTATTTGCCGCCATTCCCTTTTATACGACGGGAAGCGCTTTGACCTTTACCGACGCCCTTTTTGAAGCGGTATCAGGGCTGACAACGACCGGCGCGACCATACTAAGCAATGTAAACGAACAACCGCGATCCGTATTGCTGTGGCGATCGATTCTTCAGTGGCTTGGTGGATTGGGCACCTTGTTGACGACAGTGGGAGTCTTTTCCGTATTGACCTTTGGATCTTTGCCGGTGTTTACGCCGGCCATTCGACAGGGCGACAGCCTGGCTATCCTTGAACGATTGACGCCCATGCTGCGGCTGCTCCTGCCGACCTATGCGATCCTAACTTTACTTTGCGTGATTGTTCTTTGGCTGACCGGGGTGCCGAGTTTTGACGCCATAAGCTTAGCGCTGTCGACCATCTCTACAGGCGGCTTTTCGACCCATGACGGGACGCTTGGTGAGTTAATCTCGCCTGGTGCTCAATTGGTTGTGGTCATCTTTATGATTATTGGTGCCGTGAATTTTGCCCTTCACGCGGAAGGCATTCGACTGCGATTTCGACACTACCGAGAAGAACCGGAGGTCGGCTATTTGTTGTTACTGATTGCCTTAATAGGACTTATGCTTTTTGCTTTCTCGCCACCCACGGACAATTACGCAAATCAGCTAGCTTCGTCGTTTTTTGATGCCACCTCTTTCTTGACGACAACGGGTTATAGCCTTGGTGGTCGAGAGTCTTTATCCACTGTGCCGCCCGCTTTCATATTGGCCGTTTGTGTGCTTGGCGGTTCCGCCATGTCAACCGCCGGGGGGTTCAAGATTATTCGTTTTATCCTGCTCTTTCGCCATAGTTCAGCAGAGCTGAGACGGCTGGCGCACCCGCATAGCGTTATTCGCATCCATTATGCCGGACGTGCCGTGGCTCGTTCGTTGTTGAGCGGTCTATGGATCTATTTCATTGCCTTGACCGCGCTTATCGGTTTTACCGCCGTCATTGTCTCGCTGGGGGGCTACGATTTTCAAACGTCCCTGTCCGCCGCGGCGACGATGGCCAGCAATGCAGGCCCGGTATTCGATTACACACAGTCGGGCGGCGTTTCCGTTGGGGCCATGCCGGCTTTCGTAAAATGGTCTTTGAGCGTTGCTATGATTTTTGGTAGAGTTGAAATTTTGGTGTTGCTTCCGCTATTTAACCGATCATATTGGCAATCATAAATACAAAGCGCTTTATATCTATCTCCTGAAGGACCGACATGTCGCGAATTTCTTATGTAAACGGCCGATACATTCCCCATCCCGAAGCGGCCATACATATTGAAGATAGGGGTTACCAATTTGCCGACGGCGTATATGAGATCTGTGGCGTTTTTGAGGGGCGGCTGTTTGACGAAAGCGCACATATCGATCGGTTGGAAAGATCATTGGGCGAGCTGCGCATGTCCATGCCGCTTGGCCGTTGTGCACTGAGTGTTGTGTTACGCGAGGTCGTACGCCGCAACCGGATACGAGACGGTATCGTTTACATTCAAATGACACGAGGGACCGCCCCACGAAACCATCTCTTTCCGCCCGCCGGTACGTCCATGAGTGTGGTTGTCATGGCTTGGCGCCAAGATATGGAAAAGATGGAGGAGAATGCGGCAAATGGTGTCAAAGTGAAAACATTGCCGGATATACGGTGGGGCCGGTGCGACATCAAATCAACGTCGCTTCTGCCTAATGTTCTGGCCAAACAAGCAGCCTCGGATGCGGGTGCGTACGAAGCATGGTTGGTTGATGAAAACGGATTTGTCACGGAGGGCAGTTCGTCCAATGCCTGGATCGTCAATAAGCAGGGGCAACTCATTACCAGGCAATTGAATGAGCAGATCTTGCCGGGCATCACGCGTGGCGTCGTCTTGGAGCTCGCCGGCAATTATGGGCTTGACGTTACCGAACGCGCTTTTTCGGTGAAAGAGGCCCAGGATGCGCAGGAGGCTTTCATGACCGCTGCGACCGCATTCGTTACACCGGTGATACAAATAGACGATAAATTGATTGGCAACGGTCGGCCCGGTTCGATTGCTCTGGACCTACGGAAAGCCTACCAGAAGGCCGCCCGCGCGACAGCATAACCGGCTAATTATCCCACTATTCAGCCATAATTTAGGCCATAGGATCGTCAAGTCTCGCCCGTCTCACTCATGGTGCGAGACAGGGGCATGCAATTAATAGTATGTATAATTATGGACACTAAGATCTAAATCCCAAATCTTGATCCTAGACAAGCTTTGGGGTGATCAAACAAACAAGAAAATGGAATCAATCCATGGCGTCAGAAAGAAAACACAACCTTCAAGACACTTTTTTAAACGCGGTCCGGAAGGAAAAATCACCAGTCACAATTTTTCTGGTCAACGGTGTCAAGCTGCAAGGTGTCATCACCTGGTTCGATAATTTTTGCGTCTTACTTCGCAGAGACAATCAATCGCAGCTCGTTTACAAGCACGCTATTTCCACCGTAATGCCGGTGCAGCCGATACAATTATTTGATCTCGAAGAGCAAACCGTTGCGCCAAACGAGCAGGACTGACTTGGGGAAAATCAAGGGTCAAAGAGACAGCGATCATGTCCTCCCTATGGACGGGCATCGCATAAAAGCGCTTGTCCTACATCCCAATGTGCGGGCCAATGTGCGGGCCGGCCAAAGTTCCGCCGGCTCTCGGAGAACGACGGGTGCCGGCAAGGAGGTCCACGACAGAACACCCCAACGCTATTTGGAAGAAGTGTGTGGCTTGGCGCGCGCGATCAATCTACAGATTGTCGAATCTGAGATCGTTTCGCTCAAACGCAGGCTGCCGGCTACTTTGTTCGGCAAGGGCAAGGTTAAGGAATTAGGCGATCGGCAGAAGGCGCGTGACATCCAATTGGTCATCGTCAATACAACCCTTACCCCCATTCAACAACGCAACCTCGAACGGGCATGGTCGACCAAGGTTTTGGATCGGACGGGCCTAATACTTGAGATCTTTGGTGCGCGCGCGCGGACCAAAGAGGGCAGGTTGCAGGTCGATCTGGCCCATTTGACTTATCAGCGCAGTCGCCTGGTGCGATCTTGGACTCACTTGGAACGCCAACGGGGCGGTGTGGGGTTTATGGGTGGTCCCGGTGAAACTCAGATAGAGGCGGACCGCCGGGTCCTGTTACAGAAGATCTCAAGGCTGCAGCGGGATTTGAACGCCGTGAAGCGGACGCGGCAATTACACCGCAAGGCGCGGCAAAAGGTGCCGTACCCCGTAATTGCCTTGGTCGGCTATACCAATGCGGGCAAGTCGACATTGTTCAATCAGCTCACCAAAGCCGGTGTGAGCGCCCAAGATTTATTGTTCGTCACGCTCGATCCGACCATGCGCAAATGCCATTTACCGAGCGGTTCGAAAGTCATTTTATCGGACACGGTGGGATTCATTGCCGACCTGCCGACGGAGCTGGTCGCTGCTTTCCGTGCAACTTTGGAAGAGGTGCTGGAAGCGGATGTCATCGTTCATGTGCGCGATATTTCTGATCCGGATAGCGCGGCGCAAAAGCAAGATGTGCTTCATGTGCTAAAACAAATCGGTATTACCGAGGAGGATCGGCGGCCTGTTATTGAGCTTTTGAACAAGATCGACCTGATGCCGGAGGACGAGCGGTTGAGACTCCAAACGTCGATGAACCGACAAAACGGCAATGGGCCAGGGATTGAACAGACCCCGTTTGACACGGAGCCGGATGCCATTCAGCTGACGGTCTCTGCCTTAACGGGGGACGGCCTCGACGCTTTCTTGGCGGCGCTGGATGATATCCTCGCGCGACAAAAATCGTTGCGCCGTATTGACCTTGACGCCATCGATGGTGCGGCGCTGGCGTGGCTGCATCAACACGGCGATATTGTGACGACCAGGGAAAATAGCGACGGCACGATCCATGTGGTCGTGCGGCTGACGGAAAAGGAAATAGGTCAGTTCGAAAAACGATTTAACACGCAAGCGAAACCCCACTAAAGCGCATTCATTTTCGTTCCTCCAATTTGGCTTGGGTCCACAGCCCATCCATTTCCTCCAGCGTCGAGTCTTGGGGGGTCTTGCCGGCGGCGCGCAAAAGTTGCTCGATGCGCTCGAACCGGCGCACGAACTTTGCATTTGCGCCCCGCAGCGCCATTTCCGGATCTACTTTAAGATGGCGCGCCAAGTTCGCATAAACAAAAAGCAAATCCCCAAGTTCTTCAAAAACTTTCTGGGGATTTCCGGTTTGGGCCAATTCCGTTGACAGTTCGAGCATCTCTTCATTGAGCTTATGGATCACTTGCCGTATTTCGGGCCAATCGAACCCGACCCGCGCGGCCCGGTCTTGCAGCTTAACCGCTCTGGACAGCGCCGGCAGGGCGTGCGGCACATCGTCCAACACGCCGATTGGGCCCCCATGGGCCGATTTCTCCTGCCGTTCCGCCTCCTTGATTTCTTCCCAGGTGGCCCGCACCGTGTCCGGGCTGTCGGCGTCGCCGTCACCGAACACATGGGGGTGGCGCCGCACCAGTTTCCGGCAAATGCCGTCGACCACGTCGGCAAAACTGAACGTGCCGTCCTGTTTGGCCATCTGGGCGTGAAACACCACCTGCAACAGCAAATCGCCCAGCTCGTCCTTGAGTGCCGTCATATCGCCGCGATCGATGGCGTCGGCCACCTCATAGGCTTCCTCGAGGGTGTAGGGGGCAATCGAGGCAAAGGTCTGCGCCACGTCCCACGGACAGCCGGTATCCGGATCCCTCAGTTGCTCCATGATCTCAAGAAGCGCGTTTATCTCACTAAAATCATTTGGGAGTTTAGTCATTGCCTGAGCTCAGATCGATTGTTGGGACGAACTTTTGGTTGCTATACCA
>SMXP01000008.1 GCA_004356335.1 Alphaproteobacteria bacterium
CGCAGCTCGATGGTCGGAACGACTATCCATTGCTGTGCGTGTAGTTGTGTTGAAAACGTAAGTGAAGGCAAGCTGCCGCTCACGCCGGCAGCCAAAAATACCATCAATGTCCGACCACGTATCGAACCGTGTCGGGTGATTTTATGCCAAGGTTTCAAGCCCCTACCCCCTTGATTCTGTAATGTAATATTCCTGATACGAACCATACCTCTCAATGAGGTCCGCATCCGCTGCTTTGTTTAATATGCAATAGGTATATTCGCAAGGAGTCAGTAGATGCAGCGCTTCTTCAATGGCCTGCTGCGATGTTTTACCCGCTTCTATGACGATAACATATTGTCCGGTGTGTGGTGCCAGCGCATTGGTTTCGCTGCTCGCAAGTATAGGCGGCGTATCAATAATGATTATGCGGTCATGATAGCGCGCGGCAAGATCGTCCATGAGATCATTCATTCGAGTGCTGGCAAATAGTTCGGTAGCCTCTTCCCGCGCTACGCCGCTCGGCAATACCGCCAAGCTTGGAACGTTTGTACGAAACAGGATATCGGAAACATCTAAGGTATCGTCGTCTAGCAAATCAAGGTACCCCTTGTTTGCTTCTATCCCGAATCGCTGCGATAAATCTTGTCGAATGACATCGCCATCCATTAACAACACTTTGATTTCGCGCTCTGCAGCAATGCTCATCGCCAAATTAGTAGCCGTAAATGTTTTTCCTTCGCCGGGACAGGCGCTTGTGACAAGCACGATGTGAGCCATTTTGTTTTCATCTGTCTTCTGAAAGGCATTGACGAGCAAGGGACGTTTTATGTTCCTGTACTGCTCTTTGATACGGCTGCGGCGGCCATCAGGTATGACGTAACCAGCTTCACCCATTTTGTCCAAGTCGAGTTCCGTATAATTCCGCGCTTCGGAAGAATGCCAAGTGGCGTCGTGGTCGCGCCCGCGATCAGAAGAAACTTCATCAAGTTCTCGTCTGTTGGCGCCATTTGAACGCGTGGCCTGTTTCGCCTCAGAGCCCTCCTCTCCAAGCTCGCCGATCGCTCGCTCTACAAGTCGCTTGACCCTTACCTTCGGTACCTTGAGCTCAAACTTCTCATTCAAACGATCGATCAAATTTAGCCGCGAACTACCCTTCACCATAACGATGGTACCCTTACGATCTACTTGAGAGATTAATGAGTTCCGTGCCGTCAGCACCCGAACCAAACAGGATCAATACTAAATAAAGACCGGCAAAGAACACGGCCAGAGAAGCGGTCGCGACAATAAAGCCGAAATTACGTAGGCTTCGCTGGGCACTTTCCTGCGCATTCATGACCTGCGTTACCGTACCTAGTACAACTATTCCAAGCACTTTCTCGATCTGTTCCGATGTGAAGAACGTTTCTTCAAGCTGAGATCTTGCAAAGGAAACACCGGTGCCAGCGCCTACCACACACAGCATTAAAGCGAGTAGATAGAGAGGTCGGTTTGGACCGACCGCGACAAAAGACACCTCGGGCGGTTCAATAATTCTAAATTGAACCGCATCCGTCTCTGAATCGGCCGCTTGCGAAATGCGTGCAGATTCCCGCCGCGCCAACAACTCGCTATAATTCCGCTTAATAACATCATATTCACGAGTGATGTCGGAAAGATCCGCATCAAGCGAGGGGGCGATTGATGCATATTGTTTGAGGCGCTCCATATCGGCCTGCGCCCTCTTTAAACGCCGTTCGGTTTGGGTGGTCAGTCTTTCGGCGTCAAGAAAGCGAAGTTGAATTTCATCATAGACGGGATTTGGAATTTGAGACATGCCAATCAGGCCTGACGGAAGATCGCTCTCTCCAGACTTTTCGCGATTGTATTCTCGAAGGAGCCGGGCAAGCTGACGCCGGGCGACAATTACATCAGGATGATTCTCTGTGTATCTCAGCAAAAGTCCATCAAGATCCATTTGGATGGTCCGAATTCGACCGAGAGTAGACGGCACCTGTTGGTTGCCGATGATGACTTGAGGTGAGGTCGCCAAATCCACTGTTCGCGATGTTCTCTCAAGTTGCTCGCGTAGTTTATCGCGAATAACGATGGCATCGCTATAATCGATTTGAGCGGATTCTAATTCAGATCGCGCGTTGAGTAATCTGCCGCCGTAGTTCGTCGAACCTAATATTTCCACATTCTCTGCCCGGAATTGGGCAATGCGTTGTTCGGACTCCCTCAGTTTTTTCTCATAATTCGTGATTTGATCTTCAATAAAGCGTCGCGCCCTTTGAATATCGGTCCGGCTAGCCCCCAGATTACTCTCAATGAAAATCGTCAGGAGTGTTTGCACGATATTTTTGGCGAGTTCCGGATCTTTATCGGTAAACGACACTAAAAACAAACCGGCCTTGTCGATATTCACCCTGGTCCTTCTCTGAAGCTCCTGAATCAGCTGTTCCATTTCTCGCGGTGTGCTGACTTCGAGATCAAGATCGGTCGCACGGATCACCTGTCTCAAATTGGGCCGGCTCAGCAGGGTTCGCTGCATTACCCTAACTTGATTGTCGATATCACTTTCAACCGCAATACCCTTGAGCAAAGGACCCAAAAGTGACGTGGTGTCGACATAGATACGGGTGCTCGATTCATATTGGCTGGGCAGGGTCAGGATATAGATCGAGCCGACGATAGTGATCGCCCAGCTGGCGGCAAGCCCGATCCAGCGTCGCCGCCACATGCCAATCAAATATAATCGAAACTGGCGAAACGTCTCCTGCATTCTTTCTACTCACACCCGCCGATCCGCAGAGCCCCCATCGCACAACCCTCTTAGGGAGTCTTGGCCGGTCATGTTGCCATGCCAAGTTGTCGATGCAACGTTTAGGCCACGGCTTCGCTCAAAAACCGGGTCCGTTCATCCCTTCAATCGATCCACCGGGTCGATTGACCTTGGCAAGGACGGTCTTCACTCCTGAAAACGCTCTAAAACCAACTTTGCGGTACGATAATGACGTCTCCCGGCACTAATGCCACATTGGCGGAGAGATCGCCATCTTTAAGCAAATCGTCCAGCCGAACGCGGAACACGTTTTCTGATTCCAAGCTTCGACGCCAAACTTTGGCATTGTTGCCCGCAGCAAACTCATTAAGACCACCCACTTCGATAATGGCATCGAGCAATGTCATGCTTTCCCGATAGGGAATAGCGCGCGGCACGACTCCCGCACCGACAATGCGTATCTGTTCGCTGAAAGGTCCGAGAAACCCTTTTACGATGACGGTGACCAAGGGGTCTTGGACGTATTGCGCGAGTTTACTTGCAATATCTTCGCCGAGCTGCGTCGGTGTTTTATCCGCTGCTTGTAGATCGTTAATCAGCGGTATGGAAATACGGCCATCGGGACGAACCGGCACATTGGTCGAAAGGTCTTCGTTGCGCCAGACGAAGATATCGAGCTGATCGCCCGGCCCAATCAAATAGTCCTTAGCCGGGGAAACCGAGACACCCCCAACGGGAGCTGGAGGGAGGTTGGAATTGGCACAGCCCCAAAGACTGGCAAGTGTGGCAAGCGTGGCAACGAGTCTGATGAAGGTTTTTTTCTGTCGGCACACGATCTTAGCCCCTTTTGCAAAGCAATTTAAGTTAACGCTGGTCGCCATCAAAATGTTGCGGAATTCTACTTTGGAGTCCGAACAGATGTACAGCAGCGGCGATCCTATTAAGCCAAGGTTTCCTAGAACTTAACGGCTCCGGGAACCCGGCTAAGTCACCCGATGCAAAAACCAGGCTATGGCATGATTTTCCGCCAAAAAAGACCGCCAAAGACCGCAAATTTTAACCAAAATTGCCGAGAAATCCGCCGATCTGTGTATCGAGCCGTTAGAGTGTTTCCAGGAAAACCGGTGACCACTTTTCCTGAATGGGCTTAGGAACCTGCCGTCTCATCTTGGGCCGCTCGAGCCCGCGCCCATTCGAGAAATCGCTGCACTTTGGGCAACGCCGCCTTGGATTTCGGGCAAACCAGATAATAGGCAAAATCGATCGGAAGGGTCAGATCAAACGGCTTGGCCAGCCGGCCCGCCGCCAAATCGTCGGCCGCCAGGGTGCTTTTCGCCAAAGCCACACCGCGACCGCTAATGGCGGCTTCCAACACCAGGCTCGATTGGTTGAAGCGAAGCCCGCGCGTCCCGTCAACGCCCTTTACGGACGCCGCTTT
Source organism: Alphaproteobacteria bacterium (assembly GCA_004356335.1). Lineage (GTDB taxonomy): Bacteria > Pseudomonadota > Alphaproteobacteria > SMXP01 > SMXP01 > SMXP01. The sequence goes on from SMXP01000008.1 coordinate 4,185, forward strand.
CAGCCACATCGGCCAATCGGGGCAGCTCTCGTCGTTATCCGGGCTGGTGTCATGAAGCAATGTATAATGCGTCAAATCTCCTGGGGATTTCAGCGCTTGGGGTCCCTCCAGCAATTCCGGGCTGCATACGGGGAAGACTGAATCGGTCAAAAGACGCTCCACCTGAAGGCCAGAATACTCACCAGCGCCGTAGCGGATGGCCACGTCAATGTCATCATTGATGAAGTCTACAAGTTCCATATCGGCGGATATCCAAACATCCACATCCGGGTAAAGCTGCTGGAATTCACCCAATCGGGGAACCAGCCATTTCGACGCAAAGGACGGGGCGGCGCCCACGGCCAGCCGATTATGGGTTTCCACCGCCATGAGCAAATTGGTCGCCTCGGCGAGCTTCTCAAAGCCCTCACGTAGGGCAGGCAGACAGGCTTGGGCTTCGTCTGTCAACAAAAGCGCCCGGTTGAGGCGCCGGAACAGATTGGCGCCGACATATTCCTCCAACGCCTTGATTTGCTGACTAATCGCGCCCGGGGTTACGTGCAGCTCTTCGGCCGCCTTGGTGAAGCTCAGATGGCGGGCGGCCACCTCAAAAGCACGCAAAGCATTCAGCGGGGGTAAGCGACGAGTATCGGCCATAAAATCCAAATCAGAAAATCTACAATGATGGTCAGAATTAATGGTTTGCCGGGAGAAAAAGCAATCCTTAGTTAAACCTTTGATATCCGAAGCGAACAGAGGCCGGTGGTTAGGATCCGATCGCACGGCTTCAATAGGAAAACTGAGAATCGCATTAGAAATACTAAACCAAATGCATGGAGGTTGCCAGCCCTCGGCACGCTTAATGGCGTTCGCTTCCGGAGATAGGCATGATGGCGCTGGTTCACAAGTGTGTCGAGTTGAAACGCCATGACGTATTTTCCCGCTTTCATCAACGTATCGGACCGGACCTGCCTGGTCGTCGGTGGCGGCGGTAAGGCGCTCAAAAAGGCGCGATTGCTCATAAATGCCGGTGCGCGGCTGGATATTGCAGCGGCTTTCGTATCCCCTGATATGACCGCGGAATTGGCGGATCTAGTCGCCGAGGGCCGGGTGCGTTATGTCGACCAGGCGACGGCGGCGGCCGATCTTGCCCCCGCCGATCTTGCCCCCTATGAGCTGATTATCGTGGCGACGGAGGAGCGGTCCCATGATGAGGCCTATGCGCGCGCCGCGCGCCAAGCCAACCGGCCGGTCAATGTGGTGGACCGGCCTGATCTGAGTACTTTCATCACACCGGCCATCGTCACACGCGGTGACGTGGTGATCGGTATATCGACAAACGGCGCCTCACCGGTCCTCGCCCGCCTCATTCGGACACGGATTGAGAGTGTCCTGCCGGCTCGGCTGGGACATCTGGTCGCTTTCTGTGCGCGGTTCCGGCGCGCGGTCAAAGCCAAGCTTGGCGCGCACGCACGCCGAGCGTTTTGGGAGCAGGTGATCGGCGGGCCGGTCGGTGCCCATATCCTAGCCGGACGCAACCAAGCGGCGCACAAGCAAATGCTTGAAGCGCTCAATCGGCAAACGCCGCCGGACACCACCGGCATGGTGCATATCGTCGGAACCGGCCCCGGTGATCCCGATTTGCTGACACTGCGCGCGCTGCACGTCATGCAACAAGCCGATGTTGTGCTTTACGATAAGCTTGTGGGGCCTGGAATTCTCGACTATGTGAGGCGGGATGCGGATCGGATTTATGTCGGTAAATCCAGATCCAATCACTTCCGCACACAGACGGAAATCAATCACTTGCTGCTTCATCATGCAAAGGCCGGCCGTCGTGTGGTTCGATTGAAAGGGGGCGACCCTTATATTTTCGGGCGGGGCGGTGAAGAAATTGATTTCTTGCGTGACCACCATATTGCAACGGAAGTCGTGCCGGGTGTTACGGCCGCAACCGGATGTGCCGCAGCGGCAAAGATCCCTTTGACCCATCGCAACGTCGCTCAAGCCGTCACATTCGTAACCGGCCATGGCGAAAACGGCGAACCGGATATTGATTGGCGGCACCTTGCCCAATTGGATCATACGCTGGTTGTCTACATGGGCGTTGCCCGTGCCGGTCAAATCAGCCAGCAGCTTATGGATCACGGTATGGCCGCTTCGACTCCCGTGGCCGTCGTAGAAAACGGTACGCTCGAGCAACAAAAAGTCATTGCCGGCCAACTGCATGAACTTGGCGCTCTGATCGCGGAACGGCAGGTCAACGGACCGGCCGTGTTGATCATTGGTGAGGTGGCGGCCTATGCCAACAAAGACAATGTTGCCGAGCTCGCCGAACTTAACGACCGGAGGATTGCATGACACACCAAATGGTCACCTCCAATCGGTTGAGTGACGGTGAGGTCGTGTATCTCACATCGGCCGGACATTGGTCGGAACGGCTGGAGGACGGCGCGGTCACAGACGACGCTGAAGCGGCCGCCAGGCACCTTGCGACGGCGCAACAACTGCCAGAGCATATGGTTCAAGTGGTGGACCCCTATCTCATGAAGGTAACCGCACAGGGCGATCGAATCCTTCCAATAAGTCAACGAGAGATTATTCGGGCGAAGGGTCCAACCACACATCTCCATTTTGGCAAACAAGCTGATCGGGACTCGAACCATGTATAGGTATGACGAATTCGACCAGCAAATCGTGAACGAGCGAGTCGAACAGTTTCGCGGGCAAGTGGCAAGACGACTATCCGGTGAGCTCACAGAGGACCAATTCAAGCCGCTACGCTTGATGAACGGGCTCTATTTACAGCTGCATGCCTATATGATTCGGATCGCGGTTCCCTATGGCACGCTTTCGCCACGCCAGATGCGCATGCTGGCACATATCGCGCGCAAATATGATCGCGGATACGGCCATTTCACCACACGCCAGAACATTCAGTTCAATTGGCCAAAGCTGGGCGATGTGCCCGATATTCTTGCCGATTTGTCGACGGTGCAGATGCATGCGATTCAAACCAGCGGCAATTGCATCCGCAATGTGACAGCCGACCATTTTGCCGGCGTTGCGGCTGACGAGATCGAAGACCCTCGAATTTATTGCGAGATTATTCGTCAATGGTCGACGTTTCATCCGGAATTTTCTTTCTTGCCACGCAAGTTCAAAATCGCCGTCAACGGTGCCGGTCACGACCGCGCCGCCGTGCGCTTGCACGACATCGGCCTTAATCTAATACGCGATGAAAACGGCGAGATTGGTTTTGAGGTCTTGGTTGGCGGCGGGCAAGGGCGGACACCGATGATCGGCGTCACCATCCGTGACTTTTTGCCCAAGGAACATCTTCTGTCTTATTTGGAAGCCATTTTGCGCGTCTATAATCAGCTTGGGCGCCGGGATAACATCTATAAGGCCCGGATAAAAATTCTCGTGCAAAGTACCGGAGCCGATGAGTTCCGTCGTCTTGTGGAAGAAGAATGGAGCCATCTCAAAGATGGCCCGCTTGATCTTCCTGCAGAAGAAATCGCGCGCATTCAAGCTTATTTCGCGCCGCCCGCTTATGAAAAGCTCGAGAGTCCGGATCCCGGTTTCAAATTGAGAGAATCGGAAGTGGCGGAATTCCACAATTGGGTGAGCACCAATGTCGCCGCTCATGCGCAGCCGGGCTATGCCATTTCGACTATTTCATTAAAACCTATTGGCGGCATACCGGGTGACGCAACGGCTGAACAAATGGATTTGGTTGCCGACTTAGCCGAACAATACAGCCTTAACGAAATCCGCGTGAGCCATGAACAGAATCTGATCCTGCCTGACGTCAAGCAGGCGGATCTGTTCGCACTCTGGCAAGCCTTAGCAAAAGCCGAATTGGCCACTGCGAATTATGGACTTATCTCCGACATGATC
>SMXP01000054.1 GCA_004356335.1 Alphaproteobacteria bacterium
AATATTTCAAAAGCGGGTCCACGGTTTATCCGCCGGTCACCGGCTCCATCGTGTCCATGTATTTCAACAACAGGCGGGCCGGCTTTGGTCACGTCGGCATGATTCGACAAATATTGAGTGAAACCGAGGATGAAATTGTCGGTGTGTTGTTCGATCAACATGGATTCATCAACAACAATTATGTCGGCAGGCAGATCCAAGCGGATCACGTGGTGTTTCGAAGGGATGCAGACGGAAAGTGGACCGGATGGGTGCGGCCATGGCGCTGGCCCGGCGAGGAATATGCCGCAACCGGTTGGACCACGGCGGTTATGGCGGAACACTGACTTCAACCAAACGCGGTCGAACAAGCCGAAGAAACGGTCTCGCCCGATCCCTCAATAGACCCCCGTTCATAATTCATTGAATCAGGGAACGGGGGTCTAGATTTGTTATTGGTCGCGCATTCGAACCCAAAAACCGCGTACACTTTTTGTGAATGCGCTCTAGATTCCTAGTTTGGTCGCGTTTTCGGACGGAAAACCGGGTCCACTTTTCCTGAAAACGCTCTAAAATAACTCAGGATGTATACACGCAGAGCGCTTGAGAGGCCGGTTTGGGGCGCGTTTTGCGTCCGTTCCCGATCGATTCGCGTGATGAGTTCGTTGAGCGACGTGCCTCGATCCTTGGATATCTCTTTAAGTGCGGTCCAGAAATCCGGTTCGAGCGATACGCTCGTTCGGTGACCCGCAATACAAACCGATCGCTTTTGACTATCCGTCATGGCGTCTCACGGCGCCAACTGGGCATTCACCCACTTTTCCTGAATGCGCTCTATATGAGTCACGCCTTTGGCCCAACCATATCCTCCGGACGTACGATGGCGTCGAATTCCTCCGCCGTAACAAAACCCAGCGCTACCGCTTCTTCGCGCAACGTGGTTCCGTTTTCATGGGCGGTTTTGGCCACTTTTGCTGCATTGTCATAGCCGATTTTAGGCGCGAGCGCGGTCACCAACATAAGCGACCGATTCATGTGCTCGGCAATTCTGTCCGTATTGGGTTCGATGCCGACCACACAATTATCGGCAAAGCTGCGGCAGCCATCCGCAAGCAGCCGAATAGACTGCAATAAGTTGTATATCATCACCGGCTTGAAAACATTGAGTTCCATATGACCTTGGCTGCCGGCAATCGTGATAGTGGTGTGATTGCCCATGACCTGGGTGCACAGCATGGTCATGGCTTCGCACTGGGTCGGATTGACTTTGCCGGGCATGATGGATGAGCCTGGTTCATTGGCCGGCAAGATCAGTTCGCCCAGTCCGGAACGAGGTCCCGATCCCAAAAGTCGAATGTCATTGGCAATCTTGAATAGGCTGCTGGCAAGCGTATTGAGGTCGCCGGATATTTCGACGATGGCATCATGGGCGGCAAGCGCTTCAAATTTGTTGGGGGCTGTTTCGAAACTTAGACCGCTGATCTTGCTTGCTTGCTCGGCGAACTTTACGGCAAATTGCGTCTTGCTATTGAGCCCGGTACCGACCGCCGTTCCGCCCTGAGCGAGATAACGCAGGCGCGATGTCGCTTCCTGTATTCGAGCCATGCCGTTTTGCACCATGGTCATATAGCCGGAAAATTCCTGACCTAGTGTCAACGGTGTCGCGTCCTGCAAATGGGTTCGGCCGATTTTGATAATGTCCGTCCAGGCGGTTGCTTTTCCAGCCAGCGCGTCGCGCAGACGTTCGAGAGCCGGCATGAGCCGGTGATGGATCTCCTCCATGGCTGCGATGTGCATCGCCGTTGGAAACGCGTCGTTTGACGACTGACTCTTATTACAATGGTCGTTGGGATGAACCGGGTCCTTGGAACCCATCTCGCCGCCCAAAATCTCGATGGCCCGATTGGCAATGACTTCATTGGCGTTCATGTTGGACTGGGTACCCGAACCGGTTTGCCAGACCACCAATGGAAAGTGGTCATTGAGCTTGCCGTCCATGACTTCTTGTGCGGCATCGCAAATCGCTTGGCAGATTTTTGGATCGAGATCATTGAGCGCTAGATTGGTCAGCGCCGCCGCCTTCTTGACCATGCCCAGGGCACGAATGAAAGGGAGCGGTAAGGTTTCCCCGCCAATCTTGAAATTGGTCATCGAACGTTGAGTTTGAGCACCCCAGTATTTGTCGGCGGGCACATCGATCCTGCCGAAGGAATCTGTTTCGGTGCGTGTTGCGGTCATGATGGCCTCTCAGGAGATGGTCTAGAGCGTTTCCGAACTTAACAGAATCGCGAAAACGCTCTACGTCTTTGTTTGGTCGCCCATTCGGACGGAAAACCGGCGTCTACTTCGCTCGAAAATGCTGTAGGGTCGGAACGAGCGCCTATTTCTTGCGGAAAGCGTCTAAACGGACCACGTCACCTGCGGTCGAACCGGCGACGGCACCGTCAGTTCGATCTGCCTCGCCGGTTAATGGGACGGCTGGGTCGTGGTCCCCGACGTTGGCCTTAATGTTTGATTGGCCTTCCGTCTGGGTCAAAGGAAAGAGCGAGCTGTCCCGTCCTTCAACCGTAAACTGGAGGCCAAATTCAACACTTGGATCAAGGAAGCCTTTGATCGATTTGAAGGGGATGCGCAAATGCTCGATCTTCTGATCGAAGCTTAGGTCAACTTCGAACGCCTCATCAGTGACCGATAAATCCCAGAATTGATGTTGCAGGACGACCGTCATTTCTTGGAGATAGCGATCGCGCAATCTTCTTGAGATCATGACGCCCGGGTAATCGGTGCAAAACACAATATAGAAATGATGGTCGCCGGGAAGGCCCATTTTCTCCGCGCGCTTTAAAGCTTCGCGCACGAGACCTCGCAAGGCGTCCTGGGCCATTGCGTCATATTCCATATAATCTTTAGCCACGGCCAGTCATCCACAGGATTGAGCTTCCTTCAGATACACTACCGCTCACAAAGTTCAAGTCAATGTTCCATTTCCAGGTTCGCGAAAGGCGGGAAAATAAGCTTTAGAGCTTCGCTAGTTGGTGCCATTTTCCACCATCCGACGAACCGGTGCGTATGATATCGCGCGTTTGCTAGAGCGTTTCCGAACTTAACTGAATCGCGAAAACGCTCTAAGTTCTTGTTTGGTCGCATTTTCTTAACGCGAACCGGTGTCCACTTCGCTTGAAAATGCTCTAGCGTCGATGATAGCGATGATGACGATCACTCCGTGCCGTGACAATTCAATTCCTGAATGCGCTAGAGCACGTTGACAGAAGATGGCATCCCTAACGTGCTCTAAGTCTTTGTTTTGTCGCGCATTCGGACGGAAAACCGGTACCCACTTTTCCTGAATGCGCTCTAGCGCTTGGCAGCGGCTTTTAAATCCTGCGCGAATTTGTTCGCCAGCAACAGCGCTTCTTCGCGGTAGACGTCGAGCGCCCATTTTACATGATCTTCGGCTAGTTCGATGAGGTGGAGGATTTCATCGATTTGATGGTCTTTTTCAAAGGCTGATTTTAGACTTGGAAGTTTGAGGCCCTTGCGACTCACCGTAAGGTTCGTGTGGCTAATGGTGAAGTGGTTGCGCTTGTTCAGGTCAAGGTTGATCGCCAGTGTATTTTTACCGCCGTCAATCAGGTTCACGCCTTCGTAGCTTGCGTCCATGGCGACCTGGTCGATCTCATTGCGCAAGCGTTCGTAATGATCGGCCATTTGCCTGCGGATTTTACGGTCGGCCGCGGCCTTCCCCTCCAAAATCACCTCACGCAATTCGGCTATGATCGACCGGATTTCATCAATCCCGTCCGTGGCCGTTTGCATGGCGCCGATCGCCACAATGGCAAACCTCTTCTGGCGATCGATATCAATAGGTTGAGACTTTTTCGTGTGCTTTAATGCCCGGCTAATTGCGCCCGACACTTCGACCTCACTTGGTGCCAGAAGCGGTTCCGCCACACGTTGCAACAGCCCGCTGAGGCTCCGGCGCTGAGATTCCAACCGTTCTTTTATCAATGCAAGGCCCACGCGGGTTTTTCTCCGTCGTTTTGCCATAAGTCGGTACGGGTTTATGCTGTCTATGATGGCCGAGCACGCTTAGAAATCCGTTAAATCGGCGCGGCGATTTGAACGGCTCCGTTTACGAATTCGGCACCTGAAGAGGCGCCGTTAAACCACTTTGCCGGGATTTAGAATTCCCTGCGGATCGAGCGCGTGCTTTAGGGATTTCATGACGGAGAGTTCCACAGCACTCTTATAGCGGCGGATCTCATCCCTTTTGGCCACACCTACGCCGTGTTCGGCGCTGATCGACCCGCCCAACGAAACGACGATATCGTAAACCAGTCGAGCGATTTCCTCGCGGCGGTTGAGAAAGGCCTCGGTATCCATGTCTGTCGGCTGGCTCAAATTAAAATGAATGTTGCCGTCGCCGATATGGCCGAAAGGGACTGGCCTTACGCCTGGGATAGCGGCCGTCACGGCCCGTGTCGCTTGGTCGAGAAATGTTGCGATTTGGGACACGGGCACGGAAATATCGTGTTTCAGGCTGCCTCCCTCATAGCGCTGAACCTCCGACAGGCGCTCTCGCAAGAGCCACAATTGTGCCGCCTGTGGGCCGCTTTCGGCGATCACGCCATCGAGCACAAATCCTCGTTCAAGGGCTCGTTCGAGAAGTGTTTCGACGGTCGGTCTCAAGGTTCCCGGATATTGTGCCGTTGAAAATTCAATCAGGACATTCCACTCATTCAATGGGCTGAAGGGTTGGCGTGCATCGGGTACATGGCGGATCACGAATTCAATGCCGATTCGCGGTATCAATTCGACCGCCGACACCAAATCGCCGCATGCTGTTTGCGACAAAGTAAGAAACTCCAAGGCCGCCGCCACGTCACGCAGCGCCACCAGCGCCGTCACAACATCCCGCGGCTTTGGCAACAGCTTGCATACAGCTGCCGTGATAATGCCGAGCGTGCCTTCGGCACCGATGAATATCTGCTTCAAGTCATAGCCCGTATTGTCTTTACGTAGCCCTTTCAGGCCGTCCCAGATTTTGCCCTGCGCGGTCACCACTTCGAGGCCGAGGACCAAATTTCGCGCCGTGCCGTAACGCAAGACCGCGTTGCCTCCGGCATTGGTTGACAGGACGCCGCCTATTTGTGCCGAACCCTCGGAGGCCAAGGAAAGCGGAAATAGTCGATCCACTTTTTCCGCCGCGTCCTGAACCGCCGCCAAGACACAGCCCGCTTGCACCGAGATCGTGTTGTTGACGGTGTCGACGCTCAAAATCTTATTTAAACGATTGAAGCAGAGCAGAATTTCATTGTGAAAAGGAATTTGGCCGCCGACCAGCCCCGTATTGCCGCCTTGGGGCACGATGGGTGTGGCCGTTTCGGCGCAGATCCGGACGATGGCGGCGACTTCTTCGGACGTGGCCGGCTTGACCAGAAGCGACGTTTGGCCGTGCCATTGTTGGCGCCATTCGACCAAATGATCCGCCAGTTCGTTCGGGTCAAGGGACCATCCTTGCGGGCCGACCACCGATTTAATGCGGTCGAGGGTTTCGGGGGTTGGCTGGGTTTGTTGCTTTTTCATAGAACCGGTCTTGGCATGGTGGCTCCTAACCCCAAAAGCGTGTTTTCAACTTACAATCTAATCGGTCGTATTGCGCGGCGCGGCGGCGCGAAAAAGACGGTCGTTGATCGCCTCGCCCAGTCCGTCCTGAGGGATCGCCATGACCGCAATGGCGCGACAGGGGATCTTGTCGAGATGGTGCAGATGGGCGAAAAGGTTGGCCGCCGCTTCCGTCATATGGCGGCCGGGGCTTAGATTGAGAGTCGCCCGCGGTGTCCCGGGAACCGGGTCGCCAAATGCCAGCAAAACCTCATCAGGGTCGACCGCCTCCGCGTTGAGCCGAAGCGGGTGGTCGGGGGCGTAGTGGCTGGCCAACTGGCCGGGAGCGGTGGGTGCGGTCTGATCCGCGGCCGGGGTCAGGACCGGGCCGGTCAGGCGCTCGATCTCGGATTTTGCTATGGTCCCGGGGCGCAGCAGATAACAGGTGTCGCCTTTGACCTGAACCACTGTGGATTCAATGCCTTGTGGGCAAGTGCCACCATCCAATATGAGATCGACCCGGTCGCCCAGACTGTGTGACACGTGGGCCGCATTGGTCGGGCTTAGAGTGCCGGCGCGGTTGGCGCTCGGGGCCGCAAGGGGCCGGCCGACGGCTTGGATGAGTTGGACCGCCACCGGATGACAGGGCATGCGCAAGGCGATGGTCGACAGCCCGGCACTGGCCAGCCGCGATACCGGGCAAGTGGGTTGCCGGTTGACCACTATGGTCAGCGCGCCGGGCCAAAACCGTTCGATCAGGGAGTGAGAAACCGGGTCTAACTGACCGATTTCACTCGCAGTTTCCTTTTCCGCCAGGTGAATGATCAAAGGGTTGAACCGGGGCCGGGTCTTGGCGTCAAAAATCCCTGCGACCGCTGTGTCGTTGGTCGCGTCGGCCCCCAGGCCATATACCGTCTCGGTCGGAAAGGCGACCAGCCGCCCGCGCCGCAATAAGTCGGCGGCCTGCTCGATCGTTTGATCATTGGCGGCGGCTATTCGGCCTGGATCGGGCACGGCAAGTTATCTCCTGCGGGTTTTGCCGATTGACTTTCGCAAACGGCGATAGATCGAGCTTTAAAGTCTAAGCGTCAAGCGCTATGCCTAGAGCATCGCTCGCTGTTTTGGAATCACTTGCATGGCGTTTTCTGCCCCGATTCGCGACATCCGTTTTGTGCTCGAAGACATTGTCCAATTCGGCAAACTTGCCGAGACGGGGGTCTTCGAGGATCTCGGCGCCGACTTGGTCGAGGCGGTATTGACCGAATCCGGGAGGCTGGCGGGCGAGGTCATGGCGCCGCTCAATGTCATCGGCGATCGGCAAGGGGCCGTGCTTGAGGATGGTGCCGTGCGCATGGCGCCGGGGTTTGCGGCGGCCTATAGACAATATGTTGCCGGCGGCTGGAACGGCATTGCGGCGGACACCGCCTATGGCGGCCAGGGATTGCCGTATTCCCTGTCGATTGCCTGCTCCGAAATGGTTTATGCCGCCAATCTGTCGTTGACTTTGTGTCCCTTGCTCACCGCCGGTGCGGTTGAAGCCTTAAGTACCTACGGCAGCCAAGAGCAAAAGAGCCTTTACCTCGCCAAACTCGTGACCGGCGAAT
>SMXP01000055.1 GCA_004356335.1 Alphaproteobacteria bacterium
GTTTTTGGGTTCGAATGCGCGACAAAACAAAGACCTAGAGCACGTTAGTGATTCCATCTTTTGTGAATGCGCTCTAGATCTTTTTAATCCGTAACGATCTTGACTAACTGCCCGCTCTTTAAAAACCCATTGCTGTCCAATCGGTTGAGGGCGAGGAAACGATCCATTCTAAAGTCGTCGAAAGCCATGCGCGCGGCGAGACTTTGGATCGTATCGCCGGAACGAACGGTCACAATGCGGACCCGCAACGGTTTGATGTCGTCTGCCTCATTAGCCCCTAACCTCCTGAAACTATCAGCTATTTTCTGCATATCGGGGGCCAATTGGTTGGTCATATTGGTCGGTGTCAGCATCATGAACCGGGCCACCTGAGTGTTGCTAAAGTCGATCGCCACAAGCCGTACATGACGCTTACCTTGTTTGGTATCGACCGTTGCATAGGCGGTGGCGGCGTTCATATTGTTGACTTGATAGGTTTGCATGTCGCGCAGATCGAGTTCATTGCCCACCCATTTGCGGACATGGCCGGCCATATTACCGCTCGTATGGTTCTTGCCGAAATCAAAACGCACACGCGCATCGTTAGGACCCGTCACTTCCACATGGGCGGGATTATTGGTCAGGCGATAGCCTGCCGGCGCGCTGAACGTAAATCCCATGGTCGGGTGCCAAAAGGTGCGATCGCGGACATAACCTTCTGTCGGATCATCGCCGTAAAGCAGACCGTCTATGGCGGCAAAATATTCGGCCTGCTTGGACGGACGCGAACCGGCTGCAATTCCCGTAGCAGCGGCAGCTTGGCGGGCCTTTTGTTGGCGTTTCACCGTATTGGGATGTGTCGAGAGATAGCTGACGCGGTTGGGGTCGTGGGCTTTCCCGGCAATTTTCGCGTGAAGTACATTCTGCATTTCAAGGCTGCCGAGGAAATAGGACATGGCATAGGGGTCATAGCCCGTTGCGGCGGTATATTCCGTCCCTCTCACATCGGCCTCATATTCGTCTTGGCGCGAATTATTGAGAAGATAAAGCGTGCTTCCCGTACCCAACACGTTGCCGACGATCGTGCTGCCGGTTAAAACTTGAGCCAATAGGCCGCCTAGGCCCATCACCTTCGATTTGTTGTAACGCTTGGCCGAATGGCGTTCGACCACATGGCCGATTTCATGGGCGACCACCGCCGCAATTTCCGCCTCCGAATTCGCCAAAGCCAGGAGACCGCGGGTCACATAGACATAACCGCCAGGCAATGCCATGGCATTGACGACGGGCGAATTGAGAACGGTAAATGTCAGCGTCTGCGCATTCATCGGTGAGGCGATGGCGATCCGACCCGCAATGGTCGCCACATAACCGCTGACTTGGGCGTCGGAATAGGCGCCGCCGAATTCCTGTAAGATCTTCGGATGTTCTTGCGCGCCGATCTTCTTTTCGTCGCTTTTGGACATGAAAATCGGAAATTGCGCCGCCGCCGGGGTGATGCCGACCTCACCGAGCAGAGCCGCCGCAACAACCAAAACCACCAGCCGCGCCAAAAATTGAGGGGTCCTCGATAATCTCATCTTAACCTCCCTGCGCCTCCCGCGCTGTGTAAGTCTTTGTTTTGTCGCGCATTCGGACGGAAAATCGGTGCCCACTTTTCCTGAATGCGCTGTATTACAGCGGACCCGTTTGACATGGCGATTGTGTGGCAGTTTCTAGGCTATCGTCCGCGGAAATTTCGATCTGCTCGGGATGGGTGATGACCATATTAGGGCCGTTATAGCTCGTGAGCCAGCCACGCACGCGCACTTTTTTGCCTTCTAAGGCCAACAGATCGAAATCGTCTTTGTCAAACGGACGGTGGTCTCCCGGAGCCACGGTCGCGGTAAAATCCGTCCGCCAATCATCGCCAAAATTGAGAAAGGTGCGACGGTTGATACGCGCCGCGGATAGCACACGCCCTTCAACGATTTGAAACGTATCGATCGCGTCGAAGGTTTCCGGCACCGAACGCACGCGGTATCCATCAAACCGCCACATACCGAGTCGCGCATCGCGCGCTTTCATTTCAAGCGCCAACAGGTCGCTGACGCAAACCCGATTGTCCTTAAAGCTATAAACCCGCGCCATGCCGCGGCGGATCATGTCTCCTTGAACCCAAAGACCGTCAGCGCGATGGGCCTGCGCCAGGGCCCGGCCATAACGATCCCGCCGCGCCCCGCCATAAGACAGACTGACCGTGCGGTCGAGAACGATCTGCTGTAACGCACTCTTGGCTTCCGGCGCCAGGGGCCAGGTGGCAAAACCGGGCCGTCCGAGCGGCAATTTAGGCGCCTGCAACCCAATAAGGCGCACTTCCAATCCGTCGCTCAATACGAAAGTGTCGCCGTCGATGACGCGGCTAACCAGCCCGGTCTCACCGGGCTCAAGATCCGCCGCAACCGCCATCCCGCTAAGGATCGACAAAACAAAAAGGATCACCCATCGTCCCATAGGGTCACTTTAGCACAGGCCCGGCGTTCTCATGATATGTTTAGAAAACGCGATCGAAAGCCGCAATGAATGCCGCCGATCTCTCGGATGACACTGGGACTTTGGCGCAAGACCAGGCATACTAAGAAAAGCGCGCAACCGGCGCGAGGAATGTGCCGTGACACCTCACAAGAGAGCCCTTTCGGCGTTAAGCCTCATTTCGATCCTCCTGGGACTCGGATTGCTTGTCGTCGCGCAATTCTTGAACTTGGCGCAAGCTCAGCAGGACCAGGGCAAGATTGCCCGCATTCTGGAAATCAATGGACCGATCGGCCCGCCCATCGCCGATTACATCACCGAAAGCATTGCCGGGGCGCAACGCGATGGAGTCGACCTCATTATCATTGAGATGGACACGCCGGGCGGACTCGACACCAGCATGCGCCGCATCATCAAAGAGATCATCGCGTCATCCATTCCCGTCGCAAGTTACGTGTCGCCAAGCGGCGCGCGGGCGGCCAGCGCCGGTACCTATATTCTTTATGCCAGCCATATTGCCGCCATGGCGCCAGGCACCAATCTGGGTGCCGCAACCCCCGTTCAATTGGGCGGTCGCAACCCCTTGCCGGGCAGTGACGGCTTTCCGTCAGCCGATCCGCCGTCCAATGACGACGCCGACAAGAACGCGGATGATGATAATGAGGCCGATGCCGAACCAGATGACGGCGACACCAAGGATGCCATGTCAAACGAAGACAGCATGCGCGCCAAGGTCATTAACGACGCCACCGCTTATATCAAGGGCCTGGCCGAATTGCGCGGGCGCAATGAGGACTGGGCGGTAAAAGCCGTGCGCGAAGCGGCAAGCCTTACCGCAAGCGAAGCAGCCGACATGAACGTGATCGATTTTGTCGCAGGCAATCTCAACGACCTGCTCGATCAAGCGAACGGACGCATTGTAGAGGTCAACGGGAATGATGTGACAATCGACATTGACAATGCCTTTCTGGAGCGCGAAGGGCCTGATTGGGCGACCCGATTTCTGGCCGCCATTACCGATCCGAACGTGGCGTTTCTTTTGATGACCATCGGGTTTTACGGTCTATTTTTCGAAATGGCCAATCCCGGCGCCATCATTCCCGGCACGTTCGGTCTGATCGCCCTCATTATGGGGCTATATGCCTTGAGTGTTTTGCCGGTCAGCATGGCGGGCGCGGGACTGTTGCTCCTAGGACTTATGCTGATGGTGGCGGAAGCCTTCGCGCCGTCTTTCGGCGCCCTTGGTATCGGCGGACTGGCCGCCTTCGGGCTCGGCGCCACCATGCTGTTCGATACGGACGCGCCGGGTTTCACACTCTCTTGGTCGATCATCATCGGCACCACACTGGTTACCGGGGCGTTTATGGCCGGTATTGTCGTGTTTGCATTGAGCGCCCAAAGACGCGTGGTAACCACCGGCATACCTTATATGTTGCGCCAAACGGCGATTGTGGAATCGTGGGACGGCGACAAAGGTTGGGTCCTGTTCGAAGGCGAACGCTGGTGGGCCGTCTCGAACCAAGAACTAAAGGCGGGTCAAACAGTCAAAATTCTCGCAGTCGATCATTTGACGTTGGAAGTGGAACCGGCGGACCTCTAAGTTATTCAGTTCGACCTGTCGCGTAACAAGTCAGTCTTGATTTAATCGCTCATCGTTCTCATTGCACCGCAAAAAGGATAGCAATCATGGAAAATCTTTTGCCTTACCTCATAATCGGATTTATCATCATCGCGTTTTTGAGCACGTCCATCAGAATTATGCGTGAATACGAACGCGCCGTGGTTTACACGCTTGGACGCTTTCAGGGCGTCTGGGGTCCTGGGATCCGTATTCTGATTCCCGTGGTTCAACAAATGGTCAAAGTGGATTTGCGCACGCTGGTTCACGATGTGCCGACCCAAGATATCATTTCCCGTGACAACGTATCGGTCAAGGTCAATGCGGTGATTTATTACCGCGTGGTCGACCCCAATAAAGCGATCAACCAAGTAGAAAATTTTATGGAGGCGACCAGCCAGCTCGCGCAGACGACCTTGCGGTCGGTTCTCGGCAAACATGAGCTTGATGAAATGCTTTCCTCGCGAGACAAGCTCAATATCGATATTCAGGAGATCTTGGATAAACAAACCGAAGCCTGGGGCATTAAGGTCGCCAACGTGGAAATCAAACATGTGGATCTCGACCAAAGCATGGTCCGCGCCATCGCCAAACAGGCCGAAGCGGAACGCGAACGCCGCGCCAAAGTGATCAATGCTCAAGGCGAACAACAAGCGGCGGAGAAACTGGCCGAAGCGGCGCGCATCTTGTCCACGCAAGAGCTCGCAATTCAGCTGCGCTACCTCACCGCACTTCAGGAAATCGCCAACGACCGGACCAACACCATCATCTTCCCGTTCTCGTTCGAAAATATCGCCAAGGCCTTCAAGGGAGAAGGGAGCGCAAGCCTGAAGGAGTGATGTTTCCCTTGATCGGCGGACGCCGTCGCATAATTTGCTGGCCCATGTACTGTTCCTTTGAAATCCAGCCGGCTGTTCTTTCGGGTCCTTCCGGTTTTGATAGAATCAAAACCGGACCCTAGACCCCGTTCACAATTCATTGAATCAGGGAACGGGGGTCTAGATTCTTTAGTGGTCGCGCATTCGAACCCAAAAACCGCGTCCCACTTTTTGTGAATGCGCTCTAAGTTATTGTTTTGTCGCATTCTCTTAACGCGAACCGGTGTCCACTTCGCTCGAAAATGCTCTAGGTGTGGGAGAACTCCGTAGTATGAATGAGAACAGGTAAATGATGCTTAGCGAAGTGTCAGTATTAACCCATTGTCCAAAGCCAAGTGACCTAGCGGATTTTGCTATGGCCAAGAAGAATTTTGGATGCGGAGATAAGGTAATAGTCCATTGCTAACAAATTTTCTCTTATTCATTTCTGTAGTTGGCTTAGGATACATTATTTTCCGGGTGCTAGGCCTTGAACATAAACGAAGAGCCGGTAAGGACGAGGATACAAAGCACGACGATGAATTAGAAAATTAACCCAATTCATTTATATGAGTTATTTTGCGTATAGAAAATTGGTGTGGGGCAATCAAGTTACACCTGGTTCTATGACGTGGCAGAA
>SMXP01000056.1 GCA_004356335.1 Alphaproteobacteria bacterium
ATTTGCCGCACACCCGACCCTGAACAGCCAACAGGCGTATTGGATCAGCACGCCGAAGCCGCCGGCACCAAACGCCCCTTATCGGCGAATCAGTCTGTCACCGCGCGCCTTGTTGAAAGCCCATCAGATCTGTTTGGTATTGATGGGGTCGGCCAAACAGGAAGTATGGCGCAAAACATGGTATGATTCCAACAAGTACCACGAATGGCCGGCTCGTTTGCTCATTGCTCATGACAATTTATTAACCATCTGCTTGCCCGAGGCAGAGTGAGGGGATCGGGCAAGCACGCGCTGACTTTGTTCTATCGCCGTGATAACTTGGCCGGTGCTCTAGGCAATTGCGGCTTATGCGTGGAGTGACTATCATAGTCGTCATTACCCTTTTGAATTGTCGGTGATACTTAAGCTTTTGCTGTCACGGGATTACGTAAACGATGAACGCTTCGACGATCGACCCAGGACAAATGATTTTGGTCACCGGGGGTAGTGGATTTATCGGCAGCCACATGGCCGATCTGCTCAGCGAAATGGGTTACAAGGTCCGTATATTTGATCGAAGAGATTCACCTTATCGGCGCCCCGAACAGGAAATGATTATCGGTGATTTGTTGGATCCCGAAAAACTGGCCGAAGCAGCCAAGGGATGCGCCGCCATTTACCATTTCGGAGGCATCGCGGATATAGACGAGGCCAACAAGGCACCACATGCCACGGCACAAATCAATGTTGTGGGTACGGTCAACGCTTTGTGCGCAGCACAAGAGGCAAAGGTAAAAAGATTTCTATTTGCCAGCACGATTTACGTCTATTCGAATGCCGGAGGCTTTTACCGGGCAAGCAAGCAATCCTGTGAACGTTTCATTGAGACCTTTGGTGATCTTAACGGACTCGATTACACAATATTGCGATTTGGAACTCTCTACGGCCGGCGCGCAGGTATAACGAACCGTGTTCACGCGATGATTCATCAAGCCTTGAAGGAAGGGTGCATCAAACATCCCGGCAACGGTAATGCGTTACGCGAGTTTATACATGTTAGAGATGCGGCACGGCTGGCCGTTAAGCTATTAGACCCTCAGTATGCAAATAAACATTACATTTTGACCGGTCCTGAGCGGCATCGTATTTCGGAAGCAGCAGAAATGATACGTGAGATGCTTCCTGGAGAGATCAAAATCGAATTCGCGGGTGGCGATCCGGAAGGACATTACGAACTGACGCCTTATGCATTTAACCCACAAATCGGACATAAATTGGTACCGAATGATTTCGTCGATTTTGGTCAGGGCCTATTGGATTGCATCAACGAGCAATATCGCCATGATGATGAGAGTCTGGCCTTGTGACGGCGCATTGTCGCAAAATTTCATAAAATGCGGGGAACTCCAACAAATGCGCATCAACAATAATTGGGAGAAGGCCTTGCATGCCACGATGGGACCTTAAAGCGCGACTGGCGGCCGGCGATACGACGATCGGATCATGGCTTAATTTCAGCGACCCGTTACTCGCAGAGATGATGGCGCGAGCCGGATTTGATTGGCTTGTGGTGGACATGGAGCATGGCACGGCATCCCATGGTGATCTCGTCCGTATAATTCAGGTTTTGGATTTGGCCGGTGTGCCGGCTCTAGTGCGCGTTGGTGCCAACGACCCGTATCTCATTAAGCGGGCCATGGATGCCGGCGCCTGCGGCGTTATCGTGCCTATGATCATTTCGGCGGCGGAAGCCATTGCAGCTCGGGATGCACTTTATTACCCGCCAAAAGGTCGGCGAGGCGTCGGCCTCACCCGTGTCCACGATTTTGGTATGGATTTTGACGCCTATCGGGTACAGGCCCAGCAGAATTCCCTGCTGATCGTTCAAATCGAACACGTCAAAGCGGTTGAGCGTCTGTCCGAAATTTTAGATGTGGATGATGTGGACGGTTTTATTGTTGGTCCCTACGATATGTCCGGTTCTATCGGTAAACCGGGTGAACTCGACGATCCCAAGGTTGTCGCCCTATTGGATAAAGTGACGGACATCATGACGAGGCAACCAAAACCCGGGGGCGTTCATATTGTTCACTCGGACCGACAAGCGCTAAAGATGCGGCTCGAACAGGGCTATCGGTTCATTGCCTACGGTACCGAAATGGTGTTCTTGGCAGAAAAGCTGCAAGATGAGATGGGCTTCATTCGCAGCTTAAAGGAGTTGCGCTGACCGTGACCGTGGTGGCGATGATCTCCATGAAGGGCCACTCAAGTCGGGTTCCTGGAAAAAACCTCCGGCCGTTTCTCAAGCGGCCTCTTTATAGTTGGATATTGGATACGTTGCTCAACGCCAAACGTATTGATCAAGTGATCGTGGAGACTGATAGCAACGAGATTCAAGAAAGTGTCCAAACGTTGTACGATCTTCCTGTCTTTCGCCGACCACCAGAGCTGGTCGGGGATCATGTGCCAATGAATGATCTGATCGCTTTCAATATGAAAAACGTACCGGCAGATGTCTATGTGCAGACACATGCGACCAATCCTCTTCTGAAATCAGAAACCATAGACCGCGCTATCGCCACGTTCCTTGAGAATATAGATAGCTATGACAGTTTATTTGGTGTGATCGAAAGGCGTACGCGGTTATTTTGGCCCGATGGCCGTGCCATCAACCACAATCCCGACGAACTCATTCCAACCCAGGACTTGCCGCCCGTCTGCCAAGAGAATTCAAATATCTATGTGTTCACGAAGCAAAGTTTCGCAAAGCGAAATCATCGAATCGGCGTTCGGCCCTACCTCTTTTCGATTGATCAGTGGGAGGCCATAGACATCGATGATGAGATTGATTTTCAATTTGCGGAATTTCTAGCGTCACGGAAACTGCAAACAAGCGGCAACTGACCGACAAATCAAGAAGGCGTACATGCGGCCGGAATGACGGTAGAGAATAAATCAGCGATCCAATCGGAGTTTGAACGACACGGAGCCGACGGCACGGATGGGAAAAATAGTCACCGATATCCGCGCTTGCTGGTATTCGACCTTACACACATAGGCGGCGGCACGGCAACGGGTGAGCTCAAACAAGCTCTGTTTGGCGGGTGGCCCTATGATCGCTATTTGCAGTTTTATGGCACCGGCTCATTAGGCATCGGCCTCGCACGTCTTGATCGAAGATTGAACGATGGGCGGCCAATCAGTACTAGCGCCGCTCGGCAAATTAGTATTGAGTTTGATCCGGAGGTGATTCTGTATCGCCCCGTGCCCGACAATGCAGTGCTTCATGATCTAGCCATGTCGGTCATCGATGAACTCGCAGCGCCGTTGATGACTTGGATTGTCGATGACTGGCCGACGCGCTTACTTGCGGACCAGCCGACGCAAGCTAAAAGCCTGGAAAACGATCTCAAACATCTTTTACGGCAATCGCAAGCGTGCTTAAGCGTTTGCGATGCCATGTCTCAGGCCTTCGAGGCGCGTTACGGTGTCGCCTTTCGCGCGTTCGCAAATGCCGTGAACCCTGAAGATTGGCGAGACGCGCAACAGGCCGGAGACCTGCCTGACCGACCATTTGTCATTCGCTATGCCGGTGGGCTCGCGGATAATATGACACGCGAGAGTGTGCTGGATGTTGCCCGCGCCGTTGAAGACCTTGCCGATAAGTTTCCCATCACGTTGGAAATCAATACGCAGCCCCACTGGTTCGATCAGGCTAAGAATCACCTGTCGAAATTGAAGAATACGCGCGTATCGATCAAATCACTTACGCCAAACGACTATCGCGCCTGGCTTCGGGGCGGCGATGCGGTTCTGATTGCTTATAATTTCGACAGGCGCTCGATGGATTATGCGCGCTATTCCATGGCCAATAAAATGCCCGAATGCCTTGCCTCGGGCGCGGTCGTCTTGGTGGTCGGACCAAAGGGCGTGGCAACGGTCGATTATCTCGACGCACTTGAATGTACGCAGCTGGTTGATGAGCCGTCACCAGAAAAGCTCAAGGCAGCGATCAGAGAACTCAAAGCAGATCCAAATAGACGTAGGAACATGGCGGCCGCGGCCCAAAAAGTTGCCTTCGAAAAACACAATTTGAAAACGGTGAGCGGCCAATTTCGGCGGACCGTCGTTGAAGCCGTAACAGATCGTCCGGTAGGAGACAGAAGTTCACTTCTATGTAGACCCTTCACCTTCGACGATCATGCATCCATGAATGAAAGTCTTTTTGTTTGGCAAATTGCGACACTCAAATCCCGGGCCAATCGCGCAATTATGGTCGATGTGGGCGCGCATCATGGGTCTTCCTTATCTTTCTTCGTAGAAGGCGGCTGGCGAGTCTATGGCTTTGAGCCGGATCCGGTGAACCGCCAGAAATTAATCAAGCGATACGGTCAATATGATAATTTGGAAATTCTGTCGAACGCCGTCAGCGACGTAGAATGTGAAGAAGTCGACTTTTTCTCATCGGACGTAAGTTCGGGCATCAGCAGCCTTAAACCGTTTCATAGCTCTCATAAGATATCGGGGGTCGTAACAACAACCACGCTTAATCGCTTCTTACAAGAACACGAGCTCGATCACATCGACTTCCTCAAGATTGATGTGGAGGGATTCGAGATGGATGTCATGCGCGGCCTTGATTTCATGCGGGTGATGCCCGACTATGTCCTGGTTGAATATGAAAACGGTAAAACCGTGCCACGCGGCTATACCTCACATGATCTGGCCGAGTTTCTTGCCGGCCGCAATTACCAGGTTTTTGTCAGCGAATGGCACCCGATCACGCAATACGGTAAGCGGCACAATTGGCGTTGCCTGAAGTTGTATCCCTGCGACATCCCGGAAGCGTCATGGGGCAATCTCATTGCTGTAAAGACAGAGCTATCCGATGGTGAGGCTCTCGATGCCTTAGGAGAAGCCTTAAACAAAGCGG
This sequence comes from Alphaproteobacteria bacterium, assembly GCA_004356335.1. Lineage (GTDB taxonomy): Bacteria > Pseudomonadota > Alphaproteobacteria > SMXP01 > SMXP01 > SMXP01. The sequence goes on from SMXP01000056.1 coordinate 4,913, forward strand.
ATTACGTCCGGCGCAAAAAACACCAAATATTCGACGCCGAAGAGTTCGAACAAACACTCGAGTCAATATTGAAAAAGGACCGATCTGGCGGAGCAATAAGGAAGGCCGTGAACTTTTATAAACGACTATCGGGACATTCTGACTCTTCCGATTCCGTTCTGCCCTATCTTTACACACGGATCGCCACGGACATTGAGCGTCGCAATACGACACTTTTCCAATTGGGCCAGTTCGTTATGTGGAGCTTGCGTTTGATGAGAAGAAACATGGCTTGGGTCGCGACCTTTGTCCTGCTTGCGGTTATCGCTCCTGCGATTGTCGCTGTTAGTTCGTTGGGTGACGCCTATCGGCCCTGGCCGACCCTAGTGAGCGGCGGTGCGTTGCTCGGCCTTGTGATCGCTCTGGTTCTCGGCTTTACAACCACAAGACTTGATCGCAAAGTCAAACAGCCTATCAAGCGCGGCGCCTAGAGTGTTTCCAGGAAAAGTGGGCACCGGTTCACGCCAAACCGGGCGCCGATACCTGACCCATATTCGGTGACCGCGGCTGGGCCGAGGCCCCTTGTCCCAGTGGACAGAGCCTTCCGGTAAGGCTTATTTGGATCGCGACACTCGCATAGGCAGCCGGAACTTCCCCAAACCTGTGCTGACCCGATCGGATATTTGATCGGACGCCGAATTCGAGACCGTTCGACATAAGCTGAAATCTTAAGAGGAGATCACCATCATGCGAGTTGGCATTGTTCTCAATCCCAGCGCATCGGCGGCAACCTTTGCCGAAAATGCAGCACTGGCCGAAAAACACAGTCTGGAAGCGGTATGGACGGCCAATCACGTTTCGTCGCGAGATCCTTTCATGTGTTTCACGGAAGCGGCGCGCATAACGAACAAGATCCGTATGGGACCTGTCGCCATTAGTCCCTTCGAATTGCATCCGTTGAAAATGGCAAATCTGTTACTTACGCTTAACGAGATGTCCAATGGGCGGACCGACATTGTGATCGGCGGTGGCGGCGAAACAATGATCGCCATGAACTTGAAACCCACTTTTGAATCCATGCACCCGAAAATGGTGCCGGCCGTGCGCGAATGCATAGAATTTATCAAACAAGCTTCGCCCGACAAATTGCTGAACTTCGAAGGCGATGTTTACCAGGTGCACGGCTATCAGCCAAAATGGGCTACGCAAGAACCGCCCCGCCTTTATGTCGCCGCTTCCAAAAAACGAATGATGCGTATGTCTGCCGAGGTGGCCGACGGTGTCATGATGAGCGACGGCACATTGCCTATGGTTAAAGATTCCATGGAGATTCTTAAAGCCGGTTTGGCCGCTACCGGCCGCTTAGTCGAAGATTTCCGGATCAATAATCTCTATGCCTGGCATGTAAAAAAAGACAAAGACGAGGCCGTGCACGAAGCTCGGCGTAAACTTTGGGTGCGCGGCATGTTGTTACCTTGGTATTTGGAACCGTTCCTGAGCGAAGCGGATGTGCAATTGGTGCAAGACAAGATGGATTCGTTCATGAATGCCTATTTCGCCGAGAGTCATGAGATCGAGGGCGTGCCGGAACGAATTCTCGACGCGTTGGTTGAGAATGTAACCCTGACCGGCAGCGTGGATGAGCTCGACACACTGATTGGTCATTTAAAGGAGTTCGAGGCGGCGGGCCTTAACGAGATTTCTCTTCGCATTTACGACGACGTACCGGAAGCGATACGTCTCATCGGCGAAGAGGTCATACCGGCCCTACGGTGAATTGGCGCTTGTTGCGCGACCTTAATCGTCGCGCAATTCCCGTTTGAGTACTTTACCTCCCACATTACGGGGCAGGGCGTCGAGAAAATCGACCGCCTTTGGAATCTTAAAGTCCGCTATTTTATCTTTACAGAAATCAATAACGTCCCGCTCGCTCAGCTCGCCGCCCGGCTGGCGGACAACAAAGGCCTTGATCTGCTCGCCCCATTTCTCATCGGGCACGCCGGTAACCGCCACATCGGCAATGGCCGGATGTTTGAACAGAACCTCCTCGATCTCACGGGGATAAATGTTGATGCCCCCGGAAATAATCATGTCCTTTTTCCGGTCGACAATATAAATGTGGCCTTCCTCGTCGCGCTTTGACAAATCCTCCACCGTTACCCAATCGCCACGGAAAGCGGCTTCCGTTGCCTCCGGACGCTTCCAATAGCCGTTGAAGAGATAAGGGCTTTTGGAGAACAATTCGCCGACCTCGCCCGGTGCGCATTCGTTGCCCTTATCATCGACAATTTTCACCAGCGTCATGGGGAAGGGTTGACCGACGCAGCGTTGCTTGCGCAGCTGATCCGGCGGCCTCAAATTCGAAACGATGCCAGCCTCCGTCGAACCGTAGCTTTCGTGAAGCATACCGGACCCGAAATAATCGATGATCTGTTCCTTAGAGGCTTGTGCGAGCGGCGCAGCATTGGAAATGATCGTGTGCAGGGTCGGCGCGCGATTGGCCTCCAGAATAGAATTCTCAAGAGAGAAAATGCCGTGGAAATGGGTTGGAACGGCAAAGAATCCGGTGATGTTCTCGGCCTTGAGAGTCTTTAACAGCACCTCCGGGTCAAAACGATCCAGGATCTCGACGAAGCCACCGAAGAAAACCGGTGCCAACCCAAAAATCATGCCCGCCCCATGGCATAGGGGCGCCAGTGCGAGAAACCGGTCCTCCGGCGAATAGCACCCATATTCTGTAGCCATGGCGAATAGGGAGAGAACGCGCGAGCGGTGCGGAACCAGCACGCCCTTTGGGATGCCTGTCGTGCCCGACGTGTAAGGGATCGTGAACACATCCCATTCGTTGACTGCCGGTGGTTTGGCCAAGGGCGCGGCCTGCGCGATCCAATCTTCGAACTCGGGCCCAATGACCATGATGCGTTTCACCGTCTCAAACGGGCTGTCCTTGATTGCTTCGGCACTGGCGGCATCTACGAATACAACTTTTGCCTCTGCGTCATCGCAGATGGTCACTATCTCCGCCGCCGCGAGCCGCGGATTGACGGTCGCCAGCGCAAGCCCCGCCTGTGACGCGCCTATGACAATCTCCAAATACTCGATGCTGTTGTTCGACACGATCGCCCCGTGATCGCCGGGGCCATAGCCTAGATCCCCCACAATAGCGCTGGTCACGCGATCAATGCGCTCCATGAATTGGGCATAGGTGCGTGTGTTTTTCCGATGTTTAAGGGCAATCTTATTTGGATCTCGCTTGGTCGCTGCCCGAACGCCATCGGCGAACGACAAATGCTGAAACGAGCGCGGTAGGTCGAGAGCTGGCATGGCCGTTTCAACCTTTTTGGCGATTTACCCTGGCAGCTTGAAGACACGAAGGGCATTGTCCCGCATCAAGAGACGCTTCGATTCTTCACGAAAACCGAGATCTTCAATTTCCCGGACGGCGCGTTCCGGATCGATGACGGGCCAATCGGTGCCGAACATGACTTTTTCCCGACCATACGTATTGGCGTAATGGACCAACTCTTTGGGCCAATACTTGGGTGCGTAAGCATCCCCCGCCATGTAGACGTTCTCATGCTTCCAACACATGGCAATCATTTCATCCGCCCACGGAACGCCGATATGAATGCCCAAAAGCCGCAATTCCGGAAAATCAATCGCCACTTGATCAAGACATATAGGGCGGCCCACGCTCGGTAGACGCCGATTTCTTGAATAGATGAGATTTTGCCCCACCTGCATCATGATGGGAATGTCGAGTTCACAGCATTTCGCATAATAAGGGTAATATTTGGCATGATCCGGCGCCAGTGCAAACCAGTGAGGATAGAGATGAGCGCCGACGAATCCGTATTCCTTTACGGCCATTTCCAGGTCACGCAGGCCCTGCATGCCGCGAAACGGGTCGACCCCGGCAAGACCGGAAAAACGATCAGGGTATTGCTGGCAAATTTCATGAACGCGTTCGTAAGGTATCTCAAATGATTCCTTTACATTGAGATCCCCGGCTCGAACCGCAATCAGAAGAGAGCGTTCGATACCGGCCCGGTCCATTTTTTCGAGATAGTTTTCAATGGTCACACCGCCGCGCATGTCTTCCGTCATGCGCACTTGCTTTTTGAATTCCTCGTCGAGACCGGTCTGTCCGTTTTCGACTTCTTGCGGTGTAAACAGATTGCAGACGATATCAATGGCGCCAGACATGGTTCTTTCACCCATTCTTTGATAGCTTGCCCGTCAAGAACGACGTCGTCTCTTAATACTGTTAATGCGCTCTAACGCGGCGGTGACTTAGCTTAAATCGACCGCCGCGCCAAATTTAATTGACTAGATTACTGCCCATCCAAACTCCAGGGTCCGGTGCTTTTTGAGCGAACCGGAAGACCGGCGATCACCGGCCCTTGCGTCTTCGGGTCGTAATTCAGTGCTTTCGCTTTAACGATGATTTGTTCTTCAATGGTCACCCAATTAACCAGGCTGCCGTCCAACCGGAAGATCCAGGTGGTGCCTTTCTCTTCACCGGCCATGAAATGACCGTGTTTCACTTTTGCCGGCCTGAAGAAATAAGTGCCCGGGTCCATCCGGCCGAAATTGTATTCCATGTTGCCGCTAATGG
>SMXP01000057.1 GCA_004356335.1 Alphaproteobacteria bacterium
CGGCGAAATTCTGGCGCGTCTTGAAGGCGTAGATTTGGGGCAGCTCCATCGGCCAAATCCTGATGAACCAAAGGCTGAATTATTTGCCCGCAAGTTTGTTGTGTTTCGGGACCCTGTCACCAATGAATTGCTGCGCGATGAAAACGGCAAGGTCCGCTTTATCGGCTACAATTACCAATATTTCAAGGTGATGCTTGAGGGCGACGAGCTGCTTTGGGAAATTGAGTCGGGTTCGCAAGATAGGCTGCGGCTCATCAAAGGCGGCCAAGGTGCTGAAGTACGTAAGATGGGTGATCTCACCGTTATGACCACGCCTGTTCCGATCAACTCGAATGTCGTTCAGGCCTGGGAGAAATATGATTTTCTCCTGATGCCCGAAGGCAGCGCGGAACCCCGGTTTCAGGTTGTTTGGGCCAAGTATACCCCAAATTTTTCATGGATGCCTGAAGGCTTTAGCACCATGTATAGCTGGCTCTATCGTTATGACAATTATGAAAGCCTTCCCGAATCCGTTCGAACGCTGATCGAAACGGAACCCGGTTTGGAATTGTGGCGCTCGCCGCCGGAAAGTCTGGAAGAGATCCGCGAGTTACAACGTACCGGACAGAATTATCGTTAGGAGTTTTCCGAGTTTGATTCTTTATCTTCTGGCGTCCAACCGGTTATCCATACATCAAGCGGTATGATTTCAGGAAGGGCGCCATTTTCGTGGAAGTAGGAATCGACCGTATATTGGGCGCCCGTCTCGTTCTCGATAATGGTTGCCGTATTACTCGGTCTGTTGATCAAGGATCCGCGCAACACAGCCGGTCCCAATGTATGAAAGGTTAAGAGACTTTCTTTAGCGAGCAGTGACATATAAGTGATCGTGTTGACCGTCTCGTCGATACAGTCCAGTTGACCCGACCGTCCGAACAGAGTGGACCCTGCCAGGTCGCCGTCCGTTCCCGCTTGCGGACCGACAATGGTTTCAAACATCGCGATAGCGTCGGCGATCCGTTCGCGTTCTTCCGCCGCATTTTGTGGTGCCGGATGAAAGAGAGCTCGAACCTCGTACCATTGGTCGCCGTTGACGCCCACTCTTTCAGAGTACCTGCAGCCGTAACCGTGACAAATGTTGAAACTATGTCGCGACAGATACAAGCCTGCCTGTTTTTCAAACAAAGGTCCCGCTGGTGATCCACATGCGGCAAGCCAGCTCAAAAGTGAAAGTGAAATACAACGTCTGGCGAACGCCCAGCCCTTCGGTTTTGTTGTCATGACAATGGGGCGCATGGTGTTGTGTTTCTCCAAGCTTTAGAGCGCATTCGAACGGAAAACCGGTGTCCACTTTTCCTGAATGCGCTCTAGATCGCCATACTACTATGGGGTCCGAATGACGGCTACTCCGTTTTAGGTAGCCATAGGGCTTGGAAAGAATTGGCGATTTGCATTTCATTGGAGGGATTTCTATCTATATCCTTGAATCAATTGATGGGTCGGGTGCCAGCGACGACCCATCCGGCGATACCCTGATTCTCAACTTTTAAGGTTGGAAATTGACCTTTGTCGATGGCTTGTTTTGCCGTATACTAACTAGCGTGTATCAATCTGGTGTTGTGTGGTGCCGGCCGAACTTCGGTCGATATTGGAATATACGGAAAGGCGAACGGGCCTCTCATCAACAAGCGCGCGTCGCATTATCAGGAGACGAAAAATGGCTTCAAATTTTCAGATTAAACTGAGTCTCATTGTCTTTTCTGCAGTCTTTGCTAGTGCGACGACTGTGATCGCCTCTGATGACGATGCAGCGCGGCGCGCCGAAGAGCAGGCTCGAATTAAAGCTGTAGAGGATACTGTTCTGGCCAATGAGGAAGAATTTGGTCAGGCCTTGAGTGATCTGGTCGCGGCTGAAATGGGCACGGACGATAGTTTCATTCAAGGCAGGGAAGCTGAATTTGGTCGAGCTGTCGGTAATATCCTGCGCACGTATCAATTTACCGGATCTTATGAACACCAAGCCAATGATGCGCTCGTCAAGTCGGAAGTCTCTTGGATCGAATTTGCCTACGAATATGACATGCTTGACGAAGCTTTGGAATCCGATCTCGAGAGCAAGCGTATCCTCTTTTCGCGCGGCAAGAAGAAAATAGCAGAGACCGGTGATCTGGAGATCGCGCTCAATTTTTTGACTTTGTCTCCCTGCTTTCGTGATTTAACCGTAGCCGAGGGCTTCACCAGAGTGCCGGGTCGGATCAGCTATGTGTCACCCTATGGCCGATCTCTTAGCAGCGGTACGTTGAAAGAAACGCGCAAGATAACCGAGCGGCAAATTCACGAATTATGGACAATGCCGCGAATCAAAGCCTATGGCGATTTGCTCGGCGTCGAGTTTCAAATTTCCGAATGGGATGACAAGGAACGCTTAATCGTCATCAGCGTAATGCCCACCAGCTAAGCTATTGGTGGCGTTAACCAGCCAAGCGCTAAAGCCGGGATTTTCGCAAATTCCGATAAGCCGCCGGCCTGGGGCGTCTCATCACGGTGGCATCTTCGGTCGGATGAGTGCCGGTTGGATGCAGCATCTAAACCATGTGGCCGAACGATCGGGGTGGTATGAGAAATACGGGAAATTACCTCCCTATCATGGCATTGGCGTGGGTATTGGTGCCATGGCATCGGGCTCTAAGGGGATGGCAAAACACGACACCTCGGCTGCTTTTGTAAAGATTGCCGATGACGGCATTATTTCACTGTTCACCGGTATTCCGGATATGGGCCAAGGCTCACACACCACTATGGCCATCATTGCCGCTTCGTCATGGGCCGAGGTTTTTATAATTCTCCGATCGCTTTTGGCTCGATGGCACATTCTTTTTGCGCACAAGTTGCCGAAGTCGAAGTGGATCCCGAAACCGGTGTGGTGAAGGTGCTCAAAGTTACCGTGGCGCACGATCGTCGTCACCATGTCCGCCATTGCCAGTGCCGTAGCGAATGCACTGGGCGGCATGATGCCGCAAATACCTATGACGCCCTGGCGCGTTTTGCGGGCGATCAAGCAGAGAGAAGCGAAAGACGCATAAGCCAACTGTCGGCATGGTCGGGCAGTCCAATTTAGGTATGGCGGAAGCGTGCTTGGGCGTAGCGTCATGCCGGTCGCCAGCTGGTCCATGAACCAATCGGACTTGCTCGTGTCGTGCCTGACAATGCGATCATCAGCATTGACGTGGGCAACGACACTTATTCTTTCGGCCGGTATTTTGAATGCGTTCGCCGGACCATTCTCATGTCGGGTTATTTAGGTTCGATCGGCTTTGGATTTCCGGCCGCTATGGGGGCAGTTGGCGCGGCGCTGTTGGCTTCCGCGCTGACCGTTGGCGAAGCCTGAGCCGTGTTTGATGAGGCGGCTGCCGCAAGAAGTGGCCATTTCCACTGCCATCGTGACTCAACTAGTTTCGGGCCTGGCCTGAAGATCCGAATCCAGATAGCCCAAACCAGTAACAAGCATTGGTAGGCACCGGCGATCACGAAAGGCGCCCAAGGGCCAATGGAGTCAAACAATCTGCCGCCGACCAGCGACAAAATCAGAATGCCGAGGGCGCCGAACATCCCGTTCGTGGCGATGATGGAGCCTCGCTCCTTAATGGGTGCTTCCTGTCCCACCAACCCGAGCGAAGCCTTGAGCATAAAGCTCGATCCCAAGCTTATTATGATGAAGAAGGGGAGCATGTTGAAGTCCAAGGGTGAGGAGATGATCCCCATGGATAAATAACCCGCGGAGGCAAAGGCTAAGGCTACGATAGTTGCGGTGACGCGGTTCACATTGTCGATATACCAACCGAAGAAGGGTGCCGCAATGAAACTCACTGAACTCATGAGAGCCAACATCAAACCAAAGCGTGCCATGGATTCTGCCGGGTTCATGCCGCGTTCGGCACCATCATGAATGGCCCATAAAACAAGAAACATGCCCTTGATCACAAGATCGGAGCGGGCGGCAAAAGCACCGGCATAGGACAAAGCAATTCGCGGATTCTTGCCTGCTTTCAATCCGCTCGCGATCAGAACCCTTACGTTTTCCCGATCTTTTGGAGCTACGGGCGTTCCCGCCTTGAGCCCCAACTGACTGATGAGCGCTGTGAGTAGAGCGAGGCCGGCGGCGATCAAGAACGTTACCTTGCCGGCGGCAATCGGATCGAAGTCTTGGGCGATCAATAATTGGGGGATTCGGGCAATGCCTGTGGACATTAGGATCATGCCTAAAATATTCCCCATGCTGGTGATGCCGATAAGTTTGCCTCGTGAATTTTCCTGGGGGTAATCGTTGGTTAGTGTTGCCATCATCGCGGCTGCAGCAGCAAGTCCAACCGCATAAACAAGCCGGTAAGCCAATAGTTCGCCTGCGGATGTTGCGAAGGGATAAAGGGCATAGCCGAGGCTGACCATTAAAAGACCAAAAACAAAAACCGGTCGGCGGCCAATGCGGTCGGACAAAACGCCCATTGGGCCCATCAACAGAAGCGAGACAATTTCAGTCCAAAATGTCAGATCGCCGGAAAAGGTTCCCTGTTGACCGCGCGGAATACCGAGATGTTCTTCCAGAATGTAGGCATTCAAGAAACTCATGCCGGTGAACGTGGCGACCATGATGCCCGCAGCATAAATCTTGACGATCGTATTGGTCCTGCTGATGCCCGGCATCAGTTGGATCGGCCCTAAATGTTCGAATTTCTGATCTTGTGCCATAGTGTCCTACCGTGACGAATGAATCTGTCGTCCGGGCATTTCATAGTAACCAAGCTGCTAATTCAACGGGAATGCGGTAAGTTTGATACCGCTCGGGGCTGAGTGGGGTAGGATCTATTTTAGAGTCCATCTGTTGGCGCTGTGGGTCTATCCACCAGTCCCGGAGACTGGCTAAAATCAACCAATGAAAGCTCTTGAATAGACGATGGCATAGAGGAGGGCCGCCAATATGAGCCGGACATCGAAACGGCGAACCGATTTGGAGTTAACGCGCCGGAACATGGTTTTTGGTGTTGCATTGGGTGCGACGGCTCTTGCCGGTCAAGTGGTTTGTGGCAATCCGGTTAAGGCACAACCCACCGGCACGGGGACTGTTTTGATAACCGGAGCAAATCGCGGCATCGGTCTGGAGTTGGCGCGGACCTATGCGACCCATGGCTGGAAAGTTATTGCGACTGCCCGTCGGCCTGATGAAGCGGATGATCTCAAAGCCATTGCCGCGGAGCATCCGCAATTGTCCATCGAGCAACTCGATGTGCAGGATCATGCCATGATCGATGCCTTGGCGGAAAAACTGGAAGGCCAGCCGATCGACGTGTTGCTCAACAATGCGGCCATTCTCGGCGGTCGTGAGAATCAGGAATATCCCAAACTAAATTTCGACATGTTCGAGCCGGTCATGACCACCAATGTGGAAGGTCCGGTCAAAATGTGCGAAGCCTTTCTCGAGCACGTCGCTATGAGTGATCGGAAAAAATTGATCGCCATAACGAGTCGCCAGGGTTCCATTGGATCCCTATTCGAAAGTTCCCTGATCTTTTACAAGTCGAGCAAGTCTGCGCTCAATATGGCCATGAGTGTGGTGGCGATGAGGGTAGCTGATCGCGGAATCACCGTGGGTCTGATATCGCCGGGCGCCGTCGATACTCGCATGATGAAAAACCTAGGCGTCATAATACCGCTGATTACACCGGCTGAAAGCGCACGCCTCGTATCCGGTGTGATTGATGGCTTGACGTTCGAGCAGTCGGGCATATTCATTTCCCACACGAGTAAAGAATTGCCTTGGTAGACGGAATTTTATGAACGGAACCAAGACATTGTAATACTTTCGTGAGGTCTTCATGAGCGCTGCACATCCGTGGTTGGAAACAGATCCTTAGCCCGATAAGAAACTTCCAAAAGATCAGTTGATGGATCGCATTGAGCGAACGCTGACGCTGACCAATCTTGCCGTTCTCGGGACCACCGGTGAAATCGGTGCGATTGCCAGCCCTGTGGAATTTTATGCGGACGGTGTTGTCTGTTATATTTTTCCGCAACCCGGCAGCCCAAAAATAAGGCGATGCAGCGCGATCCCCGTATCTGCCTTGCCGTGTGCAACCCTATGGCAGGATGGGTGGTTGCCCGCGGTGCCCAATTGTTCGCCGACGCGCAGCTATTGGATCCGGGAACGCCGGAATGGCAACACGGTATGAAGATTTTCCGCTGGCAAGGATCGTCAGCTGAATTGGGTCGTGCGCCTACAGCCCCACCGAACGGCCAATTGCTCAAAGTGGATCCCCACCGGATCGTTTATACGGAGCATTATTTGCGCAAAACCGGCTACGCGCCTCGTCAGATTTGGCGGCGGGATGAAGATTAGGGTCTTTCCGGGTTTTGATGAAATCAAAACCGGGACCCTAAGGGGGGTTGTTTTATCGTGTTTCCGGACGGAAAATCGGTGGCCACTTTTCCTGGAAACACTCTAAGAAGAAAGACAAGGACGCGGCGCGGCAAGCCTCGTCCTCATATTCCCTACGGCAAAGCTTGCCGCCTAAAAAATGGGACCGGAAGCCCGTGCGGGGTTCTTAGCCTATCACGCCGCTTGTCACTGCCTCGGCCCATGCGTCTTTGGCGGCAGGGCGATTGTCAGACCCCAATCCCAAAACGCAAATGACGCGATCATTGCCGGCGATCATGACCACGGATTGAGATTGAGATGTCTCACTAGGGGCAATGACACACCGGGCCACCTCGGCCACACCCATATGTGTCATAAAGTGAGGATAGAGAATGTCAAACCAGCCTTCCAAATCTTTTCTGGCCTCCATGGTACGAAGCGGACCACGATATGTCTGAGCTGCGGCACGGGTCGGTATGTACCATTCAACATTGATCTCTTGTTCGATGCAGGCTCGAAAAAGAGACTCGGTCCGCTTCGGTGCGTCGTCGGATATAGATTGGAGGTCTTGGTATTTTTCCGCGGATGACCAATCCTCATGATTGGATCCCGACGTAACCACTTTTTCATCCGAGTTGCCTTTGAATTTTTCGACAAGCTTATCGAAAATGTCATCGGCTTCTTTTGACCAAAGGATGACCTTATAGGCGGCATCGCCACAATCGTCAAAGAAACACAAGTTTCTCCGTAAAGCACCGCGTGATTCTTCCGTAACTCCAAATGCAGAAGACCATCGGGCTAAGTTGAACGATACGTCTATGGACCCGCCGCGGGCTCGGGCAATATCACCCTCAAAACTCAATTCGCTGAATTCGCCAACGGGCAGAGCAACGAAATGGCCATTGCGGAGGTTTCCCATGATTTTACCAAATTGGCGTACCGATTCCAAAAGCGGAACGAATTCACTCCGCAAACGGACGATACCCGGCCCTTGAAGGACATTTTGAAGAACGGCTTCCGGCACACCCAGCGTGTCCGCCCCTATTTTCAACGGGATGAAACCTTTGCCTTCTTTCATACGCAGCCATGCCGCTTTCAATTCCTCGCCCTGTAACGGGGCCGCACCAGTCGTTGAGGTCATGACGGGAGCTCTCCTTTTTATTACACTGGTTAAGCGATCGGTGTCCGCCGGGGCGTCCCAACGGTTTTGCCTATTGAACACGATTTTTTCGTCCAATGAAACATGATCCGAGAGGCAATTTGTAGCGTGAACACTCCCTTTCTGGGGTCATTCCCAGGCCCCCCAAGGCATGGGTCAAGGCATGGCCCCAAGGCATTGTCCCCGAGTGATCAAATCGAGTGGCCGGCCTTTGCCTTGGCTCAAAGAGCCCGGCACCTATTCGTTTCCGAACCTTGGTCGAGGAAAGCGAGAGTTTGGACATTGCCGATCTCGTGCCTTAAAATCTCGGCTCATATCTGGGGGTATCCAACCTTTGAATTCACGTTACAAAACTAAGCAAATCGGGGGATAGAAGTCCCATGTTCCATTCCACTCGTCTGTTTCGTTCCGTCATGCTCATCGCCATCTCTTGGTTGTTCGGCCTTGCGGCGGCCAATGCCCAAGACTGGCCTACCTATGGTGGTCCTTATGGCGGCAGCCGCTATTCGACGGCCGACCAAATCAACCGCGACAATGTGGATCAGCTTGAAATTGCTTGGACCTACCGCACCGGTCACTTGGAGCGGCACAAACAATTGCAATGGGCGGTGGGCTTCCAGGCGACGCCCATCTTACTACCGGACGAAGCGGGCGGGCATCTGGTCACCTGTACCCCATTCAATCGTGTGGTGGCGCTCGACCCGGTTACCGGCGAAGAGCGTTGGTACTTTGATCCGGAAATCAGTCCTATACCGGTAGCGGGGCGCTTTAATTGCCGCGGCGTCACGCAATGGAAGGACAAGAATAAGCAGCCGGAGGCGACATGTGCTTATCGCATCTTTCTCGCCACCAATGACCGGCGTCTGATGGCCATAGATGCGCGCGATGGCGCATTGTGTACGGATTTCGGCGAAGGGGGAATAGTGGATGTCACCCCCATCATCGAGCAATTACCGCCGACCAATCAGATCAGAAGCATGCAGCTCATGTCGCCTGTAGCAGTGGTCAATGATGTACTGGTCATCGGCGGCACGGCCAACAAATTTAGGGATGTCAGTTCGAACAATGGCGCGTTGCGTGGTTTCGATACGCGCACCGGACAACATCTTTGGACGTTTGATACATTAATCCGCGACCCTAATGATCCGGAATCGACCAGTTACGATGTCGGCGGGGCCAATGTTTGGATCACCATGTCTGTAGACAATGAGCGCGATTTGTTGTTTGCGCCCACCGCCAGCGCATCGCCCAATTATTATGGCGGCTTGCGGCCTGGTGACAATCGCCATGCCAGTTCGGTTCTCGCCATTCGCGGATCGACCGGCGAATTGGTTTGGGCCCAACAACTTTTGCACCACGATGTTTGGGATTGGGATCCGCCGACACATCCGATCCTGGTCGACATCACACGGGATGGTCAAAAAATCCCCGTAGTGGTGCAGCTCACTAAAATAGGCGTGGTGTTCATCTTTCATCGCGAAACGGGCGAACCGTTCTTTGAGATTGAAGAACGTGAAGTGCCAAAGGGAACTATTCCAGGTGATGAGCTGTCACCGACACAGCCATTCCCGGTCAAGCCGCCGCCATTGGTACGGCATGGCTTGAGCGTCGATGATGCCTGGGGCTTTACTCTTTATGATCGCAATGAATGTCGCAAGCTAATCGAATCTATGGACCATGGTCCAATTTACACGCCGCCATCGACCAGGGGTACCATCATGTCCCCGCAAGTGGGCGGCGGCAGCAATTGGGCCGGCGGCGCGTTCGATCCGGAGCGCAACATCTTGGTTACGCCGGTCAGTCAATTTGCCTCTTTTATCCGTCTTGTGCCCAATGATGAGATCGATCCGGAATTGGCAAAAATACCAACGGCGGGCAACCCTAACGGACCACCTGGTTATACTAAAGGTTCGCCTTACGGATTGGTCCAAGGCACCCTGTTATCGCCCTTTGGGGTGCCGTGCACGAAACCCCCATGGGCCATGGTCGTCGGGGTCGATCTGGCGAAAGGTGAGATTCTTTGGAAATCGCCTCTTGGCATTATCGATAAACTGGCCTCTGAACAGGGGATGCCGGCCTTGCCGTTAAGATTGGGTACGCCCTTTGCCGGCGGCGGCATTGCCACGGCAGGCGGTTTGTTCTTTATCGGTGGTACGGCCGATGAACGCTTCCGAGCTTATGATATCGAAACCGGCGACCTCTTATGGGAAATCAAAAGTTTCACCTCGGCCAATGCCACGCCCATGACATATGTGGTGGATGGTCGCCAATATGTGGTGGTATCGACCGGCGGTCACGCGTGGATGTATCCGCAAAACAAGCAGGATTATGTAGTGGCGTACGCCTTACCTGAAAATTAGGCCGCGGCAAGACCAACTAAA
>SMXP01000058.1 GCA_004356335.1 Alphaproteobacteria bacterium
AACGCAACGAAGGCCAGGTTGCTTATGCCATTCCGAGCCCCGCTCGTCGTGCGAGCAAGGGCTGGGCCTTGGATGCTATTCCCCTGTTACCGGGAAAATCAGAACTAAGCCGTGCGGCTGAATAACCAGAGCCCATTCAGGAAAAGTGGCCCCGGTTTTCCGGTGCGGCGAGGCCGATGCCTTTTCCAAGCCGGCGTTTTCACATCCACTCCTGCTTAATCAACCAAACCATGGCCGTAAGCACTGAATATAGGATATTTGTTGAAGAGCTGTTCGAGCCTCTCGGACCGGTTAAAGTGAAAAAATTATTTGGCGGAGCGGGGATATTCGCGCCATTACCGGAAGGCGACGTCATGTTCGGATTGATTGCGCAGCAGAGCATTTATCTGAAAGTGGGTGATGAGAATCGCCGGGATTTTGAAGACGAAGGCATGACGGCTTTCACGTATGGGCGAGATGGCAAACGGGGCAGCATGTCCTATTATGAAATGCCCGAACGCCTTTACGATGACCCGGATGAATTGGTCGAATGGGCACGAAAGGCCTTGGATGTCGCCTTAAAGAGCCGAACGGGCAAGCGAAAAAAGAAGGCAGGCTGAGCGGGTAATCACTCTCCTTTGAACCGGGGCGCGCGTTTTTCCAGAAATGCCGTCACGCCTTCAACGAAGTCTTTGGTTCTGCCGGCCTGCGTCTGCGAGCGGCGCTCGAGATCGAGCTGTTGTTCATAGGTATTGTCCAACGTTTCGGCATAAAGCTTGCGCGTGAGTCCAAGGGAAACCGTGGGTCCATCGGCCAAATTGCGTGCGCAAGTCATGGCATCGTCGAGCAATACGTCGTCGTCACAAAGACGATTGATGAGACCCCATTCGAAAGCTTTTTCAGCCGTCAGCTTTTCACCGAGAAAAGAAAGTTCCTTGGCGCGCGCAAGACCGACAAGGCGCGGCAGAAGCCAGGTCGAACCGCCATCCGGCACAAGGCCGATATGGCGAAATCCTTGGGAGAAATAGGCCGAGCGCGCGGCAAAAGACATGTCACCCAGCAAAGCGAAACTCATACCGATACCAACGGCAGGTCCGTTTACCGCCACCACAATGGGCATTTGAAGGGTGCGAAATTGCCGCAAGATCGGGTGATAATGCGATTCAAGTCTAGCCCCGAGATCCTCTCTATCCAGGCTTCCGCCGGAGCCATCTTGATCCGCCAGATTGGCGCCGGAACAAAAGCCACGGCCGGCACCGGTCAATAAAAGACAACGGGCACCTGTCCCCGGTGCCGCTACGTGAGTCAAGGCCTGCGTCAAACCGTTGAGCATAGCGGTGTCGAGGGCATTTAAGGTGTTCGGATCGTTTAACGTCAGGATCGCGACGCGCGACTGTAATTCCAGTGTGACTTTATCGAACTTCATCGAACATCCATCCCCCTGCAGCCACGACGTTTAAGCGGGGTTCAGGCAGGATCGCCGCTCCGCACGGGTCGCAAAAGGAAAGCGGGTACGTGGTCTCCCATACCGAGCACCTCTTCCTTCTTGGCCGTTGAAGGTTTAACGGCTCGGCTGTCACCGGGCGACGTTATGGTTTTGTCTGAGGATTTTTTGGCGGAACCGGTTTGGGCGTGACGGGGCGGCCGTGGGCTGTCCTTTTTCCTTGACTTTTCTTGAGGATTCTGGCGCGCCACCGATGCCGGCTCGGACTTGGTCTCGGGGCTGATTGAATCGAGCTCCTTACCAATCAGTTTTACGATCGATTGAATATATTTGGTTTCTTCAGGAGAAACGAGCGTACACGCTTCACCACTACGGCCGGCTCGCCCGGTTCGGCCAATTCGATGAACATAATCTTCTGCATGGATTGGGACATTAAAATTAAAGATGTGTGAGACGTCCGGGATATCCAAACCACGCGCGGCCACGTCACTCGCAACAAGAATTCGGATATTGCCGTCGCGGAAATTACCCAGGGTTTTCATGCGGGTATACTGGTCCAGATCTCCATGAAGCGGTTCCGCGTTGAAACCGTGTCTCTGAAGCGATCGGGCCAAGATACCGACATCTCTTTTCCGATTGCAAAAAACAATGGCGTTTTTGACGTCACGCGACCGAATGAGCTGACGGAGGATCAAGCGCCTTGCTTTGTCGTCTTTCGGAACGCTGACTTTATACTGTTTGACTAATTCAACTGTGGTGGCGGGTGGTGAGGCTTCGATAATCACTGGATTAGAAAGAAAGGCATCGGTAAGACGGCGTATTTCGGACGGCATCGTGGCCGAAAAAAACAAAGTTTGACGGGTGAAGGGCGTTAATCCAACGATGCGCTCGATATCGGGGATGAAACCCATATCAAGCATTCGATCGGATTCATCGATCACCAATATTTGGACGCCGTTTAATAAGATCCGGCCCCGTTCGAAGTGATCGAGCAGCCTGCCGGGCGTAGCGACGAGGACATCCACTCCGCGATCGAGCTTTTGTTCCTGATCTTCGAACGAAACACCGCCGATCAGCAAAGCCATATTTAATTTGTGATTCCGGCCGTAGATCTTAAAATTTTCCGCCACTTGTGCAGCCAATTCGCGCGTCGGTTCGAGAATGAGAGAGCGGGGCATACGTGCCTTGGTTTGGCCTTTCGCCAAGCGGTCGATCATCGGCAACGTAAAGCTAGCGGTTTTTCCTGTTCCCGTTTGCGCGATGCCGAGAACATCGCGTCCTTCAAGAATGCGGGGAATAGCCTGCTCCTGAATCTGGGTGGGAGTGGTATAGCCGGCGGCCTCTATGGCCTTCAGGAGGTCTTCACTTAGTCCTAAGTCTGCAAAACTCATAAAAGACTCTTCACTAGAGCGCATTCACAAAAAGTGTACGCGGTTTTTGGGTTCGAATGCGCGACAAAACAAAGACCTAGAGCACGTTAGTGATTCCATCTTTTGTGAACGTGCTCTAATGCATTCATCACAATCTCGGAACCGATTTTTATGCCTGTGCAGCTTCGTTCAAAGAAGCGCTCTTGGCCAAATTGTCGGAATTTTCTAGAGCGTTTTCGAACTTAACAGAATCGCGAAAACGCTCCAAGTCCTTGTTTGGTCGCGTTCGGCTGTATTCCACAGCCTCACTCTTAATGCGAACCGGTGTCCACTGCGCTCGAAAATGCTCTGGCCTGTTCGCCGCGCTATATCCAATTGACAAACGTCTCTGGGGTCGGTTCGCCACTGGCGTCTATCGATTAGGCTCCAAGGCCCATATTGGCACAGCAACATAGGCTGGTTCGGCCATTTGTCAATGAATACCTTAGAGTGTTTCTAGGAAAACCGGTATCCACCCCGGCCTTCGCCGGGGCATGCTTTTCCTGAATGCGCTGTAAGTCTTTGTTTGGTCGCGCATTCGGACGGAAAACCGGTATCCACTTTTCCTGAATGCGCTCTAGATATCGAGAGACTTAACAAACTGCGCATTGTCTTGAATGAATTGAAAGCGCAACTCGGCTTTCCGACCCATCAACTGCTCCACCAAATCATCCGTATCGGCCGCGGTGTCGTCCGTCAGAACAACCCGCAATAAGGTTCGACTTCCGGGCTTCATGGTGGTTTCCTTGAGCTGTGACGGCATCATTTCCCCTAAACCCTTAAAGCGACTGGTCTCTACTGTGCCCGCTCCATTGAACTCGGATTTCATCAAAGCCTCTTTATGCTGATCGTCGCGGGCATAAAGCGTCTTGCCTTTGTACGACAGCCGGTAGAGGGGGGGAACCGCAAGGAATAGGTGCCCGTTTTCGATCAGCTGTGGCATCACCCGATAAAAGAAGGTGATTAAAAGAGCCGCAATGTGCGCGCCGTCCACGTCGGCATCGGTCATGATGATGACGCGCTCATAGCGTAAATCCTCATCACGGTATTTGTCACCGCTGCCGCAACCCAATGCTTGAATGAGGTCATTGAGCTCTTGATTGTTGCGTATCTTTTCGCCGCCGGCACTCGCCACATTCAAGATCTTGCCGCGCAAAGGCAAGATGGCCTGTATTTTTCTATCGCGCGCTTGCTTGGCGGAACCACCGGCCGAATCACCTTCAACCAGAAAAATTTCCGTGCCCTCGGCAGGGCCGTTGGAACAATCGGCCAGCTTGCCCGGCAATCGAAGCTTTCGAGTGGCGGCTTTGCGGCTCACTTCTTTTTCTTGGCGACGGCGAATGCGTTCGTCGGCCCGGTCGGTTACCCAAGCCAAAAGCTTGTTCGCTTCGGACGGTGAGGCCGTGAGCCAATGCTCGAAATGATCCCGAACGGCATTTTCCACAAGTCGCCCGGCCCCGGCATTTGATAATTTTTCCTTTGTCTGGCCCTGAAACTCCGGATTACGAATAAACACCGACAAAATACCGGCGGCCGTGCCCATAACATCGTCTGGGGTGATTTGTGCCGCCTTCTTGACCCCGCTTAGTTCGCCATAGGCCTTTAGACCCTTGGTAAGTGCCGCCCGGAATCCGCTTTCATGGGCACCGCCGTCAACGGTGGGAATGGTATTGCAATAAGAATTAAGAAACCCATCGGCCCCGCCGGTCACGCCGCCCGGCACCCAAGTGACGGCCCATTCGACTGTGCCGCCCTGATCGCCATTTTTCTTGATGACTTTGTCAAAGAACGAGTCGGCCGTTACCGTCGATCGATCCTCTATTTGAAGGGCAAGGAAATCTTTCAACCCGCCCGGAAAATGAAAAACGTCCTGCTCAGGCGTTTTGTCGTTGCCTTTGATGAGCGACGGATCGCACTTCCAGCGGATTTCGACACCGCCAAAAAGAAAGGCCTTCGATCGTGTCATCCGGTAGGTGCGGGCCGGCTTGAGCCGGGCTCCCTTGCCAAAAATATCCGGGTCGGGTTGAAACCGAATGGTCGTCCCCCGTCGATTATGAACCTTGCCGACGTTTTTCAGTTTACCTTTTGGTTTGCCGCGCGAATAGGACTGCCGATATAAAACTTTATCCCGGGCGATCTCCACTTCCAACATTTCCGAGAGCGCGTTGACCACCGAAATGCCCACACCATGAAGGCCGCCGGATGTTTCATAGACTTTGCCGCTGAACTTCCCCCCGGAATGAAGCGTCGTCATGATCACTTCGAGGGCCGATTTGTTTTTGAATTTGGGATGGCGGTCGATGGGGATGCCGCGGCCGTTGTCGGATACCGTGGTGGTACCATCCTTGCTCAGTTCGACCTCGATTCGCGTCGCCTGGCCGGCCACCGCCTCATCCATTGCATTGTCCAATACTTCGGCAAACAGATGGTGCATGGCATATTCGTCGGTGCCGCCGATATACATGGCCGGCCTCCGGCGAACCGGTTCCAAGCCCTCCAAGACCTCAATATCCTTAGCGGTGTAGGCCTTGGTCTTGTTGGCCGCTTGTGTGTCGGAAAACAGGTCGGACTGGGCCTTGTTGCGCGCCGCTGTCGACTTGCGTCGAGCGGCGGCCTTTTTGGGCCGTGAAGACGTCTTTTTAGCGGTCTTTTTCCGCGCCATGATACCTCAGTTTTTGAGAAAGCGAATCAAACCTAAAGGTAGCGCAGATCGCGAAAATTTAAATAGGCGGCTGATCGAGGCGGATGGGGACTCTCAATGCCTCATGGCGGCATTACATTAGACACGACAACCCTGCCGCTCCATTGCCGGGCTTCTCAAGCCGCGACTTTTTCGGCAGGGTTGCTAATTGGGTGGCATGTCGCTCACCCCTCGGTTTGGCAAACCGAGCTATTTGTCACATAGATTTAGATTTTTAGGAACGCACAACCTCTTCCGGCGGAGTCATTTTCCTAACCTCCTTGGCTTCGAAGATTATCTAAAGCCTATGCTTGGAATTTTGCCGAGTCAACGTAGAATTAACCATATATTAACAAAATATATCATGCATAAAACCCAATAACTCATTGGAGTTTGTCATATTTGTACAATTTATTGCAAGAATCGAACAGAAAAATTATAACAGAGCGCATTCAGGAAAAGTGGACCCGGTTTTCCGTCCGAATGCGCGACAAAACAAAGACGTAGAGCGCATTCAGGAAAAGTGGACCCGGTTTTCCGTCCGAATGCGCGACAAACAAAGACTCAGAGCGCATTCAGGAAAAGCATGCCCCGGCGAAGGCCGGGGTGGACCCGGTTTTCCTGGAAACGCTCTAGCCCGAAATCGTCATGTTTTTGGCGTTACCACAACGGTATCGCCGCCCGATCGAGACCACGCGGTGTAGCCACCCTTGATGTGAACGACATTTTCTAAGCCCATATCCTTCAATGCTTTTGCGGCTAAGGCAGAACGCCAACCGCTGCCGCAAAAAAGCACGAAAGTTTTGTGTTGCTGAAAAATGTCTTTGGCATAGGGACTTTCCGGGTCGACCCAAAACTCCAAGAGACCACGGGGGGCATGAAAGGCGCCGGGGATGGTTCCCTCCTGCCAAAGTTCCCGCACGTCGCGAATATCCACAAGTTGAACGGTATTGTCGGAAAGCCGGGCTTTGACCTGGTCCACGCTCCACGTCTCGATGTCTTGCTCGGCGTCGGCGACCAGCTTGCTGACCGGCGTTATGGCCATGACAATATCCCTTGGAAGGTCCAAAACCACCTTCATCGATGACCGAACAAGGCTCAAATGCATCGATTATCAGGCCCCTATCGAAGCGCTCAATAATCAGACGAAACTAAACACCTTCGCCGGGGCATGCTTTTCCTGAATGGGCTCTCAGTCTTTGTTTGGTCGCCCATTCGGACGGAAAACCGGTACCCACTTTTCCTGAATGGGCTCTAAGAGCTGTAATACATCTCGAATTCGATCGGATGGGGGGCCTGTTCGAACCGCTCAATCTCTTCCATTTTCAGTTTGAGATAGGCGTTGATCTGATCATCGTCGAACACGCCGCCCTTTGTCAGAAAAGCGCGGTCCGCATCCAGTGCCTCGGTGGCTTCTCTAAGCGAACCACAGACTTGTGGCACGTCGGCAATCTCTTCCGGCGGCAGTTCATAGAGATCCTTATCCATCGGATCGCCCGGATGAATCTTATTCTCCATGCCGTCAAGGCCGGCCATCAGCATAGCGGAAAAGGCCAGATAGGCATTGGCTGCCGGATCCGGGAAGCGCACTTCGACACGCTTTCCTTTGGGCGATGTGGCAAACGGGATCCGGCAAGCCGCCGACCGATTGCGTGCCGAGTAAGCCAGCAGAACAGGCGCCTCAAAACCGGGCACCAATCTTTTATAGCTATTCGTGGTCGGATTGCTGAATGCATTGATCGCTTTGGCATGTCGAATGATGCCGCCAATGTAATACAATGCCGACTCGGACAGATCGGCATATTCCGAACCAGCGAAAATCGGTGTATCACCTTTCCAGAGCGATTGGTGAACGTGCATGCCCGATCCATTGTCGTTCAAAACGGGCTTGGGCATGAAGGTTGCGGTCTTGCCGTAAGCAAGCGCTACCATAGACGTACAATACTTGTAGATCTGGAGATTGTCAGCCGTTCGCACCAGCGTATCAAACTTGATGCCAAGTTCATGCTGAGATGGCGCCACTTCGTGGTGGTGCTTCTCCGTTTCCACGCCCATCTCTTTCATGACGGTCAGGATTTCCGAACGAATATCCTGTGCGCTGTCTACCGGCGGCACCGGAAAGTATCCGCCTTTGGCGGCGGGCCTATGCCCTAAGTTACCGGAATCATATTCGGTGCCCGTATTATAGGGCCCTTCGATGGAATCGATCTGAAACCCGCACTTGTTTTGGTCGTTGGTCCACCGCACATCGTCGAAGATAAAAAACTCGGGCTCCGGTCCAAACAGAGCTCGGTCGCCGTGTCCCGTTTGTTGCAGGAAAGCCTCTGCTTTTTTCGCCGTAGAGCGCGGATCGCGGCTATAGGGCTCACCGGTCAACGGCTCGTGAATATCGCACACCATAATCAGTGTCGCTTGGGCCGTAAAAGGATCCATGACTGCGGTTGAAGCGTCCGGGATCAAAGTCATGTCGGATTCATGAATGGCCTTCCATCCGGCGATCGAAGAGCCATCGAACATGACCCCTTCCGTGAAGAAATCGTCGTCGGCCAAACTGCTGTCGAAAGAGACGTGCTGCCATTTTCCGCGCGGGTCGGTAAAGCGGAGGTCAACGTATTTGACGTCCTTGTCTTTGATTGTCTGCATTACAGATTTCGCATCACCCATCGATTTTATTCCTATCTTGCTAAGTCTTGATCCAATCCGCCATGGCGGGGTTTAGAATTAAGTGGTTTAGTTCGTTGTTAGAGGAAGTGGCAGTATAAATGGCCGCACATGATGTCATTGGTTGTGTTCGTTCGTGTGACCCCCACCTGTTTACTAATTATCGTGACGGGGTGGTTTTTTTAGATCGCGTCCCGGCCGGTCTCGCCCGTTCGAATTCTGATGGCGTCTTCAACATTGCTGATGAAGATTTTGCCGTCACCGATTCGCCCCGTCCGTGCCGCTTGTTGAATGGCCTCGACGGCCCGTTCCACCTGATCCTCCGCCAGGACGATTTCAATCTTTAGTTTGGGCAGGAAATCCACGACATATTCCGCTCCCCGATAGAGTTCCGTGTGTCCCTTCTGACGGCCGAATCCCTTGGCCTCGACCACGGTCATTCCCTGAAGGCCGATCTCGTGAAGGGCCTCTTTCACTTCATCTAGCTTGAAAGGTTTGATGATGGCTTCGATTTTCTTCATAAGGACGTGGATAGCCTCCCGCGTTTCAGGGTGTCGAGCCGCTGCGAGGAAGGAATAGCACGCAGCGTGCCAACGGTTAACAAAACGCTAATCGCTAGACAACGCAAGTTTTTCTAAGGATTGATATGTGGCTACCCTTCGGACACTCAGGCTGTAATGCCCATTTGCAAGGCACATTGTCTAAAAAATAGGCATATTCGGCTGCCGGAAAATAACGAGGGATAAAACCATGGAAGCGAACCGGATATTATCCGGCCAGAAGACGACGATTTTCACGGTTATGTCCGCGCTGGCGGTCGAGCATGGTGCCATCAATCTGGGTCAGGGCTTCCCAGACGGCGAGGGCCCGGAAGATTTGCGCGCCGCGGCGGCGGGCTACATCATGTCCGGGCCCAATCAATATCCTCCTATGGCCGGCATGCCGGCTCTCAGGCAAGCGGTGGCTCAACATGATCGGCGGTTCTACGGGATCGATGCCGATTGGCAGACGGAGATTCTGGTCACGTCCGGGGCGACCGAGGCGTTGACCGCGTCTTTTATGGGCCTGCTCAATCCCGGCGATGACGTGGTGCTGATTGAACCGGTGTACGATTCTTACCGACCGATCATCGAGACCATGGGTGCCCAGGTGCGCACAGTGCGCTTGGAACCACCACAATGGTCGCTGCCGATCGACGATCTTGCCGCCGCGTTCAGCTCTAAGACCAAATTACTCGTCTTGAATACGCCGCTAAATCCCATCGGCAAGGTGTTCTCGCGGCAAGAATTGCAGGTCATTGCCGAGCTCGTGGTCGAAAACGACGCTTATGTGATTTGCGACGAGGTCTATGAGCACCTCGTGTTTCAAGGTCATCAGCACATCCCCATTATGACGTTACCTGGCATGGATGATCGGTGCGCCCGCATTGGATCCGCCGGCAAGACGTTTTCCGTGACCGGTTGGAAGGTCGGGTATATCACCGCGCGGCCCGACATGCTTACAGCCATCGCCAAAGCGCATCAATTCATCACGTTTACCACGCCCCCGGCTTTACAGCTTGCGGTCGCCGACGGTCTGGCTAAAGACGATCGCTATTACCAGGACCTAGCCTGTTCTTTG
>SMXP01000059.1 GCA_004356335.1 Alphaproteobacteria bacterium
GGGATGACGTGGGCCACGCGCTCGTAAAGGTCAGCGGTTTCCGCGGCCAGGTCCGGCGTATATTCGAGTATGATCGGCTTTGTTTCGCCATTACTGAGACCGTTTAGGGCCATTTTACTTTGTTCCTTTATACTCGTTTTGAGCATATATGGGTCCTAGAAAAGCGCCCGTCAAGGAGCGAGCGGTATTTATGCTACGAATGAGCATTAGTGTCAAACAAGTTTCACAAGGGGTTAATTCACATTTTGGTCATCAGAGTACCCTGATCGGGGCCGGCCAATCGGCCGTAAGTCCTTATGAACGCGAGGAACTTCGGACGCGGAAGCCGGGCGCCGGGCGTTCGCGCATGACTTCCCACCGGAAGCGAAACTCCTCGGCGGGCCGCCCTGCGGTTTGGGTCGTCTTCTTTCCGGTGCCTTCGACCAGACCGCCTTTTTCGACCAAACGACGGAAATTCTGCTTGTGCAGATGGACGCCTGATATGGCTTCCACGGTGCGCTGAAGGTTGAGCAGCGTGAAAACCGGCGGCATCAGCTCGAATACCACGGGCCGGTACTTTAACTTGCTTCTGAGACGGCCCATGCCGGTGGCCAAGATACGTCGCTGATCCGACATCATGGCTTGACCCAGGCCGCGCTCTTCATCGACCGGCAATCCTTGATCGCGTTGCGCTTCCGACACGAGACCAGCCTCGTAAAGTAGTTCGTATCGCTCCAGAACCTTTTCCTCGTCCCAGGGCATGCCATCGAGCCCAAAGCATAATCTTGTCCGATCCCACCGCTGCTGCTTGATGACATTGTCGGTTTCTTCATCTGCCCACTGACCGAGGGTGGGCTCAATTCTTTCTTCCAATATTTCCGGTTTATGATCGCGCCAGTCTTCCCAAGGAAAATAACGATACCAATTGTGCCAAACATTATCCGGCGCCGATAGTTCCGGCGCCTCGCGTGTCAGAGCAAGATAGCCCACCGAGATAATTCGAGAATCGCCAGACGCGCCTATGTCACTGCGGCCGCGATCGCCAAAGGTGTATAATTGCTCCACATAGCCTAGATGTAGATAGGTTTGCTCTTCCACCCAAGTTCTCAATCCGATTTCAAGCGTTCGGTGAAGATCCGGATCGAACGGGCCGAATGGTAAGCCGTAAGATTTTTTTCCGCCCTTTGCGTCCTTGCGTTCCACCACAAGAACGAAAGGGGTTTCGCTTTCCACCGTGACGATTACGGCACTAAGATCGATGACCACACTATGTTGCGGCGCAGGCCCGTCCGAAGCATCAGATTGCTCCTTGTTTGTCTTGTTGGATGTTTTTACCGCTTTTGCAGACATCGAATTGCTAACTTCCAAGTGTCGGCTGACAAGTCATCACGTGTTGTGCGAAAATCATAAGAGATCAACCCTAGAGCACGTTCACAAAAGATGGAATCTCTAACGTGCTCTAAGTCTTTGTTTTGTCGCGCATTCGAACGGAAAACCGGGCCTACTTTTCCTGAATGCGCTCTAGACCCGACCATCCATCAATCGTGCCTCTGCCGCGAGATTTCGAAACCGCCTCATGAACCTTCTTTGGCACACGATGGTGGAAAGCGGTTTGATATTAACATTCGGCAATTTTCGTGGTTTTTTAAAATACTTCGCCGCCTCTTCGGGTGCAAAGCCGGCAAGTTCTATCGCTTCAAAATAAGCGCTGACCCGATCGGCGCGCTTAATTGTATCCGTTACCGGCGAGGGCAGTGTTGCCGGCAGGCCGAAGCGCAAGTGAATGGCCCCCTGCAAGCGTCGTTCGACATGCTTGTAATCCAGCCCCACGGCCGATTTAAACGGGCTGATCAAGTCACCAATCACATATTCCGGCGCATCATGCAAAAGCGCCGCAAGAAACCATTTTGCCGGCCAATTTGGCCGCATGGTTGCGCAGATATCGGTCACCAGCAAACAATGCTGGGCGACGCTGAACGGATGGTCTCCGGAGGTCTGGCCATTCCAGCGAGCCAATCGAGCAAGTCCATGTGCGATGTCTTCAATTTCAACATCGAGCGGTGAGGGCTCAAGCAGGTCGAGACGACGTCCACTGAGCATTCTCTGCCAAGCCCGCGCGGCAATGCTATCCCTGCTGGCCGTTTTCCTCGATCTCAACGAGGGCTTGGATGGACGGTTGGATCGCGAAGCCGCTTCAGTCATTTGTCGTGTCTTAATCCTGTTTGCCTTACTTGCTTGAGTTCCTTCATTCTTACCCGGTGTTAAGGGCGCAAAACGGATCAGTAAATGCTTGATTCAGATCAATATTTGGGCTCATGATCGGCCCGAGTGTTGAATACTTGATTATAGGAGCGATGTCATGGGTTATCACAAAATCCTCGTCCCGTTTACGGGCAGTGATCGCTATGCCGGCATGTTACCCACGGCCATGTCTATAGGTGATCAATTCAACGCCTATTGTGAAATTCTTTTCATTCGTCCCGAACCGTATCAGGCTTTGCCCTATTTGGGCGATGCCGCTCCTGGTGTTGTGGTGAAGGAAATTGTCGAACGGGCCAATGAGGCGGCGGATTCGTCTGTCAAGAAGTTGCAATCCGCCTTGGAAAAGGCGGCAAAAGATGCCGGTGCTCAATTGGTAGATCAAACCGTTCCCGCCGGGAAATTTTGCACGAGGCTGGTAGAGCGGTCGGGGGAAACCATCGAAGTGGCGACACGGCGAAGTCGATTATGTGACTTGGTCCTGTTCGTTGGTGGGGAAGGCCATGGGGAAGTAGCCGTCTCTTTGGCCCTGACGGCGGTTCTCATGAAGACCGGCCGGCCCGTACTCATTCTTCCGGGTACGAACTATAAGGGCAGCATTGGCAACAACATTGTCATTGCATGGGACGGCAGTATTGAGGCGGCAAATGCCGTCAAAGGGGCAATCCCATTTCTCAAGCGAGCCTCGTCGATCAAGATATTTAATGTCCAACGTAATATAGAAGAAGCCGGCGTCGATACGGGTTTCGCGGAGGCCGTCGGTGAATATCTTGATCTCTTGGGGCTCAAGCACACGGAAGCTATTATCGACGCCGAGGCCAAAGGCGTTGCCCAAACCCTTCTCGAAAAGGCGAGCGAGCATGAAGCGGATCTACTGGTTATGGGAGGGTATGGCCATAGTCGTGTTCGTGAGCTCATTCTTGGCGGGGTCACCCAACACATATTGAATCATACGACTATTCCCGTACTCCTGGCGCATTAGTTAGCGCCATCCCGTCACCTCTCGATTGGAAATGATGCTTAATTTAATTTCTTGACAATAATGCTGCCCACGGAATAACCGGCACCGAATGAGCAAATGAGCCCAATATCGCCCGGTTCGAGATCATCTTTGTATTTATGAAAGGCAATAATCGATCCGGCCGAGCTTGTGTTGGCGTATTCGTCAAGAATGACCGGCGCCATGCCGGGTTCGGGTTCCTTGCCCAGTATTTTGCGGCCGATCAATTCATTCATATGAATATTGGCCTGGTGAAGCCAAAGCCGTTTCAAGTTGCCGCTCTCGATCTTGAGTTCGTCCAAATGCTGCAACACGAAATCTGACACCATGGGGACCACTTCCTTAAAGACCTTGCGCCCCTGTTGGATGAAAAGTTTGTCGTCTTTACCGATTCCTTCAGGTGCTGCGCGATTGAGAAAACCGAAATTGTTGCGGATATTGTTGGAAAACACTGTTTTGAGCTTGGTGCCGAGTATTTGATAAGCGTTTTTAGATGTGCACGCGTCTTCGTGTTCTAATAATATCGCCGTTGCCACATCACCAAAAATAAAATGACTATCACGATCTCGCCAATTTAGGTGTCCGGAACAAATCTCCGGATTGATAATCAACATCGCCCGCGCATTTTTAGCCCGGATCATATCGGCAGCGGCCTGTATGGCGAAGGTAGCCGAAGAGCAGGCCACATTCATATCGAAGCCAAAGCCATCGATGCCCAATGCGTCTTGAACCTCGATCGCAATAGCCGGATAGGGCCGCTGCAGATTTGAACAGGCTACCAACACCCCATCAATATCGACGGCCTGCTTGTTGGCCGCCTGCAACGCATCTTGCGCCGCCTTGAGGGCGATTTCGGCAAGAATGGAAATTTGCTCGTTAGATCGTTCGGGAATATGCGGAGCCATCACATCCGGATCAAGAGTCCGTTCCTTTTCGATCACGTAACGGGATTTTATGCCCGAGGCCTTTTCCACGAATTCCTCGCTTGACGGCAGTAAGGGATCAAGTGTGCCGGACGCAATTTCATCGGCGTGCTCGTCATTGAACTTCGCCACATAACGATTAAGGGAAGTGACGAGTTCCTTATTGCTAATGGAATAAGCGGGCGTAAAAAGCCCCGTACTGCTGATTGCAACCACTGAAATGTGCCCCCTGCCGTGAATTGCGGCTTCCTTCATGGGCAAGTCTAGAGCATCACTTGCTGTTTTGGAATCACTTGCGATGCTCTAAGTTCTTGTTTGGTCGCGCCTATTCGAGTTTATTCCGGCGAAAGCAGTCACGCGTGTGGTCGTTGACCATGCCCACGGCCTGCATGAAGGCGTAACAAATTGTCGGTCCACAGAACCGGAAGCCACGCTGCTTAAGGTCTTTCGACATGGCTGTGCTTTGGCTCGTCTGGGTGGGCAGGTCCTGGATCCGTTGCCAACGATTTTGAATTGTCTCACCACCGACAAATTGCCAAAGGTAAGCGCTAAAACTACCGGTTGTTTCCATGATCTTCAGATAACTTTGGGCGTTACCTATTGTTGCTTCGATTTTACCGCGGTGCCGGACAATGCCGGGATCGGCCAGAAGCTTGCGGATCTTTTTGTCATCGTATCGAGCGATTTTATCCGGCTCGAACCGGTCGAAGGCGCGCCGGAAATTGTCGCGTTTTTTCAGTATGGTGATCCAAGCAAGACCGGCTTGAAATCCGTCAAGTGTCAATTTTTCAAACAATGCCCGATCATCCCGTTCCGGCACGCCCCATTCTTTATCGTGATAGGCTTGATAGATGGGGTCCTTGCCCACCCAATCGCAACGAATGACAGGGCGCTTCGGCGGTGACGTCATGTGTCAAAACCTGTTTGGCGCGACTTGGCACCCTGGTGTCAAGAAATCGGCTTGAATATCCAGTCGGGTTTAATGATCCGCACATGCTTTCCTTCGGCGGTCACGGATGCCACATCGATTTCGTCTAACCGATCAAGCCGAATGAGGGCTATGGCGCGCGACCCGGCGCCACTGAAAACCGTACCCAGTTCAATCTTACCGGCCTGGATAGGGGTGCCCGGCGGCGGCGCTTCCCCGTCAAACTCAATAGGCAAAAGACGCTTTCGAATCAATCCTCTACGCTTGGTTCGTGAGGTTGTTTCTTGACCGATGTAACAGCCTTTTTGATGATCGACCCCGTGCAGTTCGTCGAAATTACTTTCGAGCAAAAAGGCTTTGTCGGCCCGGATGTCGGTGCCGCCTTCCGGCACGCCCAGGGCCATGCGAAGATCGAGATAGGCGGATTGATCGAGCCGGTCCAATCCTTGTTGTGCGATCCATTCCTCTCCGGTCGACCGAGACAGCAGCGCCCGCACACCCATATCTTTGAGCCGGGGATCGATGAAGGCGACACTGTCGGACAAAGCCCAAGCGGTTCCCAGGTCGGCAATGCCGCTAGGCGTAACGGCATCTGCCGCGGATCCGATAAACCCATAAACGGCAATGCGCTCGGTGACATCTTCTACATCTACGTCGGCGCGTAACTTATACATGTTGAGCCGCTTGACAAGGTCGTGGCGTTGCTCCCCATTGCAATCCATGAACAGCGCGCCATCGTGTTCAGCGATAAAAAAGTCGAAAAGAAATTTTCCTTGGGGTGTCAGCAAGGCCGCGTAAATGGCCCGGTCGGCGTGTACTTTGTTCATATCGTTGGTCACAAGACCTTGAAGAAAGTCTCTCGCATCAGGTCCGGTAATCTTCAAGACACCGCGTCGGTCAAGTAAGACGGCGCCGTTTTCGGGAATAGGCATAATCAACGGCCTCATATTGCCGGGTTTCGGAGCAACACATCTAATCCGGTCTGCCGTGAGGTTCAAGGGATGCTTGGTTGCGGGACCACCGGGCGCCTTCTATAACCAAGGCAAAATCGGGACTTTGTCATACGTTCGATGCGCATTCTTTTCATCACGTCGACCCGCATAGGCGACGCCGTCTTGTCGTCGGGCCTGGTTGCCCATTTGGCCGAGGTTCATCCGGAGGCCAGGTTCACCATCGCTTGTGGCCCGCTTGCCACCGATTTGTTCCGAGACCTGCCCAACTTGGAACGTCTCATTGCCATGGACAAAGGGCGTTTCGGCGGTCACTGGCTAAGATTATGGCGCGAAACCGTGGGCACCTCATGGGATTTGATCGTCGATCTCAGATCGTCAGCCATCGCGTGGCTGCTCCGAGCCAAGAAACGGCACGTGGCGAAAAAGAGCGCGGGTCACAAAGTGGTGGCGGCATCCCAAGTTTTGGGCCTGGCGGAACCGGCGCCGCCGAAAATCTTTGTGTCGCCCGACACACGGGCCAGGGTGTTTCGAACTTTCGGCCAAGAAAACGTGCTGGCCATCGGCCCTAGCGCCAATTGGATCGGCAAGCAATGGCCGGCCAAACGATTTGCCGAGCTGGCGACCCGGCTGACCGCCCATGGCGCGTCCTTGCAAGGAGCCAAAATCCTCGTCTTGGGGGCTTCCGGCGACCGGGAAGAA
>SMXP01000060.1 GCA_004356335.1 Alphaproteobacteria bacterium
AGTCCTTGTTTGGTCGCATTTTCTTAACGCGAACCGGTGTCCACTTCGCTCGAAAATGCTCTAAGTAAAACGAGGCAAAGCGATCGGGCACAAGAAACCCAGCGCTGCATCATAGCTGGGCAAGGCATAAGGGGACAAAGAGAACAGATATGGATCGAAGAAAGTTTGTAAAAAGCGCGGCGCTTGGAGCCGGTGCTCTGACACTCGCCGGCTGCGATAACGGCAACGATAGGGCAGCCGATTCACCATCGGCGCCGGCTGTCATTCGCAAACAACGCAAATTAAAACTCGTGACCGCCTGGCCGAAAAATCTTCCGGGCTTGGGCATGGCCCCAGAGCGCATCGCAAAGAATGTCTTTGAAGCTACCGACGGCGCAATCGACATTAAAGTTTACGCGGCCGGCGAACTTGTTCAGGCATTTGATTCATTTGACGCGGTATCGACCGGTGCCGCCGACATGTATCACGGCGCAGAATATTATTGGCAAGGTAAGTCGAAGGCGTTCAACTTTTTTACCAGCGTGCCGTTCGGCCTTACAGCCAACGAACACATGGCGTGGATTTATCATGGCGGCGGTCAAGAATTGTGGGACGAGCTTGCCGTCCAATTCAACATCAAGCCCTGGATGGCGGGAAATACCGGCGTTCAAATGGGCGGTTGGTTTCGCAAGGAGATCAATACGCTCGACGATTTCAAAGGCCTCAGAATCCGCATGCCGGGGCTGGGCGGCGAGGTCATGCGCCTGCTGGGTGCGGCCGCTGTGGTCTTACCCAGCACCGATATTTTCACAAGCCTACAATCCGGCGCGATCGATGCCACAGAATGGGTCGGCCCGTGGAACGATCTCACCATGGGGTTTTACCAAGTGGCCAAATATTACTATTGGCCCGGATTTCATGAGCCGGGCGCGGCTTTAAGCCTTGGCATAAACACCGATGTCTGGAATGACCTGACAAAAGCCGAACGACGCATCATTCAAGATGCCTGTGCCGCTGAAAATAGCCGCAATTTATCTGAATTCAACGCTTTCAATACCCGATCCCTCCGTATTCTGACGGAACAACACGGCGTTCAATTGCGCCGTTTCTCGGAGGAAATACTCCTGGAACTCGGACGCTTATCGAAGATTGTCCTGCGTGAGGCGAGCGAAAGCGATGACATGACAAAGCGCGTTTACGATAGCTTTTTGGTTGCCCGATCCGACGGCGCCGCTTGGTCGGAGATCTCAGAAGAGGCATTCTGGCAAGCACGCCGCCTGAGCATGACCGAAACTTAGAGCACGTTAGGAATTCCAAATAAAGTGAACGTGCTCTAAGTCTTTGTTTTGTCGTGTTTCCGGACGGAAAATCGGTATCCACTTTTCCTGGAAACACTATAGTTAGACCCGGAGCGAATAATCCGCTTGCGAAAGGGAAGGCAAAGGGTGAGCGTTCTTTTCACGATTTTAACATTTCCGGTCGCCGGCGTACTGATACTCCCGTTGGCTCTCTTGATCGGCAAGCGATTTCTTAAGCGCGAATGCGATCGCCTTGAGCGCATGCTGCGCCGGACGGCCGATTTGATCGATCGCACCAACGAGCGCATTGGTAACGCCGTTTCTTGGCTTGCCCTTCTTATGGTGCTCGTTCAAACAATTGTGGTGCTGCAACGCTATGTTTTCGGGCTTAGTTTCATTTGGCTTCAAGAATCGATTACCTATATGCACGGCATTCTTTTTATGCTGGCTGCCGGCTACACCCTGCTTCGCGGCGGCCATGTGCGGGTCGATATCTTTTACGGAGAAGCCACACCGACACGAAAAGCCCTGATCGACTTCCTCGGCACATATCTATTCCTGTTCCCGGTCATGTTGCTCATTCTCGACATGGCATATCCCTATGTGGAAATGGCCTGGCGCGTGCAGGAAGGATCAGTGGAGACCAGTGGCATTCAAGGCATCTATTTGCTCAAAGCCGTGATCCTTTTGTTTGCCGGTCTCGTCTTGCTCCAAGGACTTTCTCTGGCCATTAGGACGGCTCTTGTTCTGACCAGCGCCGGCCAAATCAAGCCGGAGACCGAGGGGCCCGCCGCCGCTTTCTAGGGTCTTTCCGGTTTTGATGGAATCAAAACCTGACCCTAAGTTGTTGTTTTATCGTGTTTCCGGACGGAAAACCGGGTCCACTTTTCCTGGAAACACTCTAACACACCGACGAATACGAGGAGGCAACGCAAGGCATTATGGCAGCCGGCATAGATTTGCTGATGTTTGCGGTCGTCTGCGTGTGTCTGCTGGCGGGTTTTCCCGTCGCCTTTACCCTGGCCGGTGTCGCCTTATGGTTCGCCCTTATGGGCGTGGCATTCGGCTTCTTCGACTTCTCTTTCGTCGGCGCCCTGCCGCAACGCATTTTCGGCACCATGACCAACACCACATTGATCGCCGTGCCGCTCTTCGTGTTCATGGGTGTCATGTTGGAACGGTCCAAGGTGGCCGAGGAATTATTGACCGCCATGGGCCGTCTGTTCGGCACTCTTCGAGGCGGTCTCGGCATTTCCGTCACCATCGTCGGGGCGCTTTTAGCCGCGTCAACCGGCATTGTGGGCGCCACCGTCGTAACCATGGGACTTTTGTCTTTGCCGACAATGTTGCGCCGGGGTTACGACCCGGCCCTCGCTGCCGGCACAGTCAGCGCAGCCGGCACGCTTGGGCAAATCATTCCGCCCTCTATCGTGCTCGTCCTGTTGGGCGATGTCATCGCCAATTCCTATCAGACGGCTCAGCTCGCGACCGGCGTGTTCGCACCCAAAACCGTATCCGTGGGCGATCTGTTCGCCGGAGCTCTATTACCGGGACTGATGTTGGTTGCCCTTTACATTTTATATCAAGTGGTTACGGCCATTTTGTATCCTGACAAGTCACCGGCTATTCCCGCCGATGAAGCGGCCGGCCGGCAAAAAGACCTATTTAAATCGATTTTTACCGCGCTCATACCGCCGCTTACTCTCATCGTGGCGGTATTGGGGTCGATCCTTGGGGGCGTCGCCACACCGACAGAAGCCGCCGCCATTGGCGCCATCGGCGCTATTCTTCTTGCCGGCTATCGCACCGGCAAACAGATAGATCCTGAACCGAACGGGCACAGACGATCCTTGCTTTATCAAACCCTTCGGGTTTTCGATTTTCCCGGTAGTCTTCCCATTGTTGCCGCAGCACTTGCATTGGGCTTTATGGTCATCCTAACGGCGACGTTTGATTTGCGTATTGCCCGCAACACCATTTCCGTCACGGAACAGAGCGCCATCTATGTCGCCTATGGGTTAAGCCTCCTCCTGGCGTGGGGCACCCTTGTCAGCCTCAAACGCGTTTTGGCAACCGGCGTGCTCAAAGAGGTGATGACCAGCACAACTCAAATCAGTTCCATGGTGTTTGCGATCCTGATCGGTGCCGCGCTTTTCAGTCTTGTGTTCCGCGGGCTGGGAGGGGATGAAACCATCAGAGGCATATTGATGGACATGCCGGGCGGCGCAACGGGTGCCATGCTGGTTGTCATGCTGGTTATGTTTTTTCTCGGTTTCTTTCTCGATTTTATCGAAATTATATTCGTCGTCGTGCCGATTGTCGGACCCATTTTGTTAATGATGGGCATTGATCCCGTTTGGTTGGGCGTTATGATGGCGATCAATTTACAAACGTCATTTCTAACTCCGCCGTTCGGCTTCGCTCTATTTTACCTGCGTGGCGTTGCGCCAAGCGAGATCAAAACATCGCATATATATAAAGGGGCGATTCCGTTCGTATTGATACAGATTTTCGCTTTGGCAATTCTTACGCTGTTTCCGCAAATCGCCACGTGGCTGCCCAGCGTGATCTACTAAAGCGCATTCAGGAGTGAAGACCGTCCTTGCCAAGGTCAATCGATCCGGTGGATCGATTGAAGGGATGAACGGGTACCGGTTTTCCGTCCGAATGCGCGACAAAACAAAGACTTAGAGCACGTTAGGGATGCCATCTTTTGTCAACGTGCTCTAAGATCCTAAGAGAACCGATTGCGCCGCGGGAAACCTTTGGGCGGCAAACGACCCGCTTGCGCCCGCTTGCCCCGCCAATCTTTGAGCTCTTTTCCACCAAAGCTACGCGACCGCCCACGACTCTCGCCCACCGTAAGACCATCGTCATAGGTAAACACCGTCACATCGGACAGGCCGCCGTCTTTATATCGTTGCAACAACACGCCGCGACCCCGAGTCATTTTAGGCACTTCATCAATGGGGAACAGCAATAATTTACGATTTTCCCCGATGACGCCCACCGTGTCGCCGTCAGCGACGGCGCAGGCACATGCTTCGGCGTTGGGCGCTAAATTCAACACCACCTTACCTCCCCGTTTGGAGGCAATCACTTCATCTTCATCGACCAACAAACCGTGACCCTTGGTTGACACGACGATCAGCGTTCGTCCCGGTTCGTGTTTAAACAGCGTGACGATGTCATGATCGTTGTCCAGGTCGATCATCAACCGCACCGGCTCGCCATTGCCGCGCCCGCGAGGCAACTTATCGGCATTGATGGTATAAAACCGGCCATTGGTGCCGAATAGAATCAGTTTGTCGGTGGTCTCGGCGGGGAAGAAAAAGCGCCCTCGGTCGCCCTCCTTGTATTTGACATCTTGCGCGGATTCCACATGTCCCTTCAAGGCACGTATCCAACCCTTCTCGGAACAAATAACCGTAATCGGTTCTTTCAGGGTCATCACTTCGTCAGCGTCAATATCAAGTTCGGGGGCTTCGTCAAATGCGGTACGTCGCGCGCCATTCGCCGATTTTGCACCGAACTCCTCGCGGATCGCCCGAATTTCCTCGGTAATGCGTTTCCATTGTTGCGATTGAGATTTGAGCAGCGCGTTGAATTCCTTTTTTTCGGCAGTGAGACGATGGTGCTCGGATTTGATTTCCTTTTCCTCGAGCTTGCGCAAAGACCGCAAGCGCATATTGAGGATCGCTTCCGCTTGGACGTCCTTCAATTTGAAGGCTGCCATCAGTTCCGCCTTGGGATCATCCCCCTCGCGAATAATTCGAATGACCTCATCCAAATTAAGATAGGCGACCAGATACCCTTTCAAAATCACCAGACGATTAGAAATTTTGTCCAAGCGGAAGCGCGTGCGTCGCTCCAAAATTTCCTTCCGATGATTCAGGAACGCACGCAAGACGTCACCCAGACTCATCACGCGCGGCACTTGACCGCCATCAAGGACATTCATATTGAGCGATATGCGCGTTTCCAGATCGGTCTGACGAAACAGCGTTTCCATGAGCACGACGGGATCAATCATACGGCTCTTAGGCTCCAACACGATCCGCACATCGGCAGCCGATTCATCGTCAATATCGGCAAGCAGATGTAGTTTCTTCGCTTGGATGAGATCGGCGATCTTTTCAATGAGCCGGGACTTTTGCACCTGATACGGTATCTCGGTCACGATGATCACATAGCCACCGCGATTGCCTTCCTCTTTATGCCACTTTGCGCGCAGTCGGAAGCTACCTCGTCCCGTATCGTATGCCGCCTCGATGGATTCTTTCGGTTCCACCAAAACGCCGCCGGTCGGCAAGTCGGGACCGGGAATATATTTCATGAGTGCACTTGTCGTTGCCTTGGGCTGCTTGATCAAATGCAACAAAGCACCGCAAAGTTCACCAATATTGTGAGGCGGAATATTCGTTGCCATACCCACTGCAATTCCCGACGCACCATTGGCCAGAAGATTGGGGTATGCCGCCGGCAAGACGATCGGCTCTTCGCCCTCATCCGTATAGGTAGAACGAAAATCAACCGTGTCCTGATTGATATCCTCAAGTAAGACCTCGGCATATCGTGTAAGGCGCGCTTCGGTGTAACGCATCGCCGCTGCGTTATCGCCGTCCACATTTCCGAAATTGCCTTGCCCGTCGATCAGTAGATAGCGTACAGAAAAATCTTGCGCCATACGCACCAGCGCATCGTAAATCGCCTGGTCGCCATGGGGATGGTATTTACCCATGACATCCCCGACCACACGCGCGCATTTTTTGAATCGCGATTGAGGATCGAGCTTGAGTTGCCGCATGGCATAAAGAAGTCGGCGTTGAACCGGTTTCAACCCGTCGCGCACATCGGGCAGCGCGCGGTTCATGATGGTGGACAACGCGTAAGACAAATAGCGCTCAGCCAAGGCGTCGCTGAGCGGTTCGTCTTTGATCTGATCGTCGAGCAATGTGGTATTCATGGCATTCCAGACACAAAATAGCGGCCCCAAATGGGCACAGGACGCTACATATAGCTAAAATCACGGCAGTTCAATGAAACAAGCGAGACATGAAGCGCTGCCGGGCATCGGGCAATGTGAGGCCGTGCGGGGCCAACGCCCAATTATCGAGGAAATGACCCGTGAGCTTTAAACCTTCGCGAATCTCCTCCAGGGAGGCCGGAACCGCCTGGCTGCCCAGCAGGAAGGGCGGCAATGGAAGCAGTCTTCCCTCATAGGGGCCGGCCGCTCGTTGGCTGACCGCCCGGCCGGTACGAGGCGACACGTGGGTCAGCGTATCCTGCTGGCCGGTGACGGCACAGCGCGTTAGATCCAGGGCAAATCCGAGTTCCTGCAGCAAGCCCAGCTCCCACCGCACCAACAGTGCGGGCCATAAAGCCCTGTCCTCCAGAGCGGATATCAGCAGATCCAAACCGTCAAAAATGGCCCGATGGGGTTCGCGTTCGGGTATGGTGACCATGACCAGCGCGCACACCGCGTTCAACGCATCCAGAGCTGCCCCATCCTCGATAAAAGCCGCAGATCGAGTGGCTACCGGTTCGATCGAGTAGCTGCCCAAATGATCCGCCAGCCGTGCGCGCCACGTCGCCCGAAGCCGATTGCCCGGCTGAAGCAAGCCGCGCAATCGGGCCGACGTGGCGCCCCGTACCAAACCCGCATGACGACCGTAACCGGAAGTCAGCAGGTGAAGAACCGCCGACGCTTCCCCGTGCCGGCGCAACCCCAAGACAATGCCTTCGTCGGTCCATTGCATGATGGCATCACTTTTTTGGGA
Source organism: Alphaproteobacteria bacterium (assembly GCA_004356335.1). GTDB lineage: Bacteria > Pseudomonadota > Alphaproteobacteria > SMXP01 > SMXP01 > SMXP01. Next base: position 7,058 of record SMXP01000060.1, read on the forward strand.
ACTCGAGACCGATTTCTCGATAACGCTCGGGATCATCGAGCCATTTTTGCCTGACTTTTACAAATAGGAAAAGATGTACGCGGCACCCCAAACTATCTTGAATCTCCTCACGCGCCAGGCTGCCGATCTCCTTAATCGTTTGGCCGCCCTTGCCCAATATGATGGCTCTTTGCGATTCCCGTTGGACATAAATAACTTGTTCGATCCGAATACTTCCATTTTTTTGGTTTTTCCAGGATTCCGTTTCGACCGTGGTCACATAGGGCAATTCGTCGTGAACACGCAATGTCAATTTCTCTCGGGTAATCTCTGCCGCCAACATTCGCTGCGGTAAATCGGCGATCTGATCTGGCGGATAAAGCCAGGGGCCGGTGGGTACTTGTGTCGCCAAATCGCGCTTTAGATCGTCGACACCATCACCGGTCAACGCCGAAATCATATAAGTATCCGTAAAAATATTGTGAGCCTGAAGCTGTTCGGCGATTTGTAACAATTTTTCGCGTGCCAAACCGTCGATCTTATTGAGCACAAGAAGGGCTTGAGTATGGGTCGATTGAAGACCATCAAGAATACGATCGGTATCCGCAGCACTTATGGCTGCGCGCTTGGATATGTGATCTGAATCGGCAACCCGCGCCTCCCAATAAAGCGGCGCATCGACCAGCAGCATCACGCGATCGGCGTCCGCGGCGCCGCTCCAAGCGGCACGCACCATGGCACGGTCCAAACGGCGGCGTGGTTTAAAAATGCCCGGCGTATCGACAAAGATGATTTGTGAATGGCCGCTGAGCGTCATACCGCGAATGCGGGTGCGAGTCGTCTGAACTTTATGGGTGACGATGGAAATCTTAGCACCCACCATATAGTTCAGGAGTGTCGATTTCCCCGCATTGGGCGCACCAATAATGGCGACGAATCCGCACCGTGTGGAATCTGGATCCGAGTCAATCATGGCTTGAGATGCTCCTTCGACCAAACACCTTCGCGCACCAGCATGGCCAGCGCGGCTTCGCGTTCGGCCACTTTCTTGCTTGCGCCTCGACCTACACTCGAGGCCAAATCCGGTAACGACACTTCGATCCTAAACTCAGGTTTGTGATCGGGTCCTTGCCGTTCGATGACCCGGTAATAGGGCGCGGGAAGCCCCTGCCCCTGCGACCATTCCTGCAGCGCCGTTTTGGCGTCCTGAGGCGGTGTGGTTAGATCCTCGATGCGGCCGGACCAATTGGCGGCAAAAAAACAACCGACAGCCGAAAGCCCCCCATCCAAATAAAGCGCGCCCATCAGAGCTTCACAACCATCCGCCAAAATGGCCATTTTTTTCCTTCCCCCGGCGCGGACTTCCGAATCGGCCAAGATCAAAAACGGACCCAGTCCAATATCCTGCGCTATGCTGGCGCATGTCTCCCGGCGCACCAAAGCGTTGAACCTGGTGGCCAATCCACCTTCGTCCGCATCGGGATAGGCGCCCATGAGAGCGTCCGCCGCCAACAATGCTAAAACGCGATCGCCGAGGAATTCCAAGCGCTCGTTATCATGTTCGCCTGTTTTGGAAGTAGAGCTGGCATGGGTCAGAGCTTGCTTTAAAAGTGCCGGGTTGTTGAATTTATAACCGACTCTATCTTCAAGCGTTTGAAGGGATGTGGCTTTTTTTATCTTCATTCGATGGCGGTAAAAATACGGCTCCACCGGGTCGAACGCGGCCAATTCCAAATTTCCCAAAGGCGCGAGCTGCCATCGGTCGAAAAGAACATGAACTTGGCTTGGCCGACATAATTCTCGTAAGGCACATAGCCCACATCAAATCGACTGTCGGTGGAGTTATCCCGATTATCACCCATCATGAAAAAGTGACCTTCCGGGACTATGAACACGCGGGTGTTATCCCCTCGCCCATTTGAATACATATCAAGTGTCAGAAAACTTACGCCGTTCGGCAATGTTTCCCTGAATTGGGAAATTCGTCTGGTTGCACCGAATTCATTTGTTTCGAGGTAATCTTCTACTTGCTCTCGCTTCACGGGGACATTGTTAATGTGAAGCACCCCGTCGGTCACTTGAATACGATCGCCGGGCAATCCAATGACGCGCTTGATGTAATCGGTCCGGCCGTCCGAAGGCAACTTAAACACGGCAATATCGCCGCGTTTAGGTTCCGAGCCGAATAAGCGGTTATCGAGAATAGGCGGGCTAAACGGAAAAGAGTGGCGACTCAAGCCATATTCGTATTTGGCTACAAAAAGGTAGTCCCCGATCAACAAGGTAGGCTTCATCGAGCCCGATGGAATGTTAAAAGGCTGAAATAGAAATATCCGAATAAACAAAGCGATAAGCAACGCATAGCCGATGGTTTTCAAATTCTCGGCCAACGGACCTGCGGTCGATTTCAATCTGTCATTTACATTCACTGACATTCATCACTCCGGTCCGGTGTCTCACTATTCCGCTGTTCTTTGTTTTCCCCATGAGACGGCGCCCCCATCTAAGCTAATTCCTAGAGCATTTCCAAGATTAATTGAATCATGAAAACGCTCTAAGTCCTTGTTTGGTCGCATTTTCTTAACACGAACCGGTGTCCACTTCGCTCGAAAATGCTCTAGCTTACAATTATTCAACTTTCGTGGACAAAATCCTCAGGCTGCGCAGAGATTATCACGATGGCCTGAGCCAGCGGGAAATCATCTGTCAAAGTCACATCGATCTTCGCTTTCATGCTGGGCGGCGTCATACGATCCAAATGGGCCTTGGCGCCCCCCTTCAGCACCATGGTCGGCTTCCCCGAACGCAAATTAACCACCATCATGTCGCTCCAATAAGTCCCCCTGGCAAGACCCGTGCCCAAGGCTTTGGAACAGGCTTCCTTAGCGGCAAATCGCTTGGCATAGCTCGCCGCCCGATTTTGTCGACGCTCGCATTTGGCGCGTTCTTCCGCGCTAAAAACCCGAAAGGTGAATCGTTCACCAAACCGCTCAAGGGTCTTTTCAATGCGGCGAATATCAACCAGGTCATTGCCAATACCGAGAATCATGAACTCCGTTCGACTTCCGCTTAGGCCGATTGCACGCCGCTGGCGTCTGTGCGCGCTTGTCGGATCAAATGACGCATCCTCTTAATGGCAGAATCGAGGCCGCCGAATATGGCCTCGCCAATCAGGAAATGTCCAATATTCAGTTCCATGATCTGAGGAATAACAGCAACAGGCCCGACCGAGTCAAATGTCAATCCGTGGCCGGCGTGAACCTCCAAACCAAGGTCAGCAGCCAAGGCGGCCGCCTGTTTAAGCCGCTCCAACTGAGCCGCGGCGGCGGCGCCATTGCCGTCATTGACCCATTCGCAATACGGCCCGGTGTGAAGCTCGACCACCTGAGCACCGATTGCCCCGCATGCTTCTATTTGGTGACGGGCAGGATCGACAAACAACGATACCCGGATCTCGGCCTGTTTGAGCCGCCTTATAAAAGACACCAATTGCTCACCAGCGCCGGCGACGTCCAGCCCGCCTTCCGTGGTTAATTCTTGTCTTTTTTCCGGCACCAGACAGCAGCCATGGGGCCGATGTCGAAGCGCGATGTCCAGCATTTCCGAGGTTGCCGCCATTTCAAGATTGAGCGGCAATGTGATGTAGCGGCGAAGACGTTGGATATCCACGTCGCTGATATGCCGTCTGTCCTCGCGCAAATGAGCGGTAATCCCGTCGGCACCGGCTTCCGAGGCAAGCCGCGCCGCGCGCAACGGATCGGGATGCGCCCCTCCCCGGGCGTTCCTAATGGTGGCAACATGATCGATATTGACCCCCAGGCGGGGGACCAGCACCTCACCCGCTCTCATCACAGGTCCCTCATAAGTAACGGAAAGCGCTCCATTTATACAGGCTGGCGCTGCGTCCCGCGGTTCCTGCTGCCCCTTGCCAATCGCTGACGCCGTGCAGCCTGAAATCCCGTGACCGTCATGCGCACGGGAAAATAGCATGATACAGCGCTAATAAGACCAAGGGGAAGGCCGCCGACCATCATGGTGAGGATAACAGATCTGCTATGTTCAAATTGATCGGCGGAGAATGGGGCCATATCCGGTTGAGATGGCGGCGCCGCCATTGAATAGTCGCCCAACAAAAACGCGCCAAATTGGTATCCGGCCATCCAAATCAAGGGAAACGTGAGGGGATTGCCAAACATCGTACCCAAGGCCGCGGCCAGAATGTTGCCGCTCAGAAGATAGGCGAGCACGATGGCGAGAAGAATGTGAATCCCCATGAACGGCGTGAACGAGGCAAAAATACCAAAGGACACGCCCAGAGCAATGGCGTGGGGGCTTGCGGCCAGCCGCTGCACCCGGATCCAGGCATATTTGACGGCCCGGGACCACCCCATACTCGGCCATACGGCTTCACGAAGAAGCTGCATCCACGATCGTATTTTACGGCGCTTAAACATGGGACAACAAAACTTTGTTAACCTTTCAATCCAACCACACCTAAATTCAGCAGTTGCTCCCTATCTCGCTGTTTTGTCCCATAAAACGGTGGCAAAACAACGACGTCACAGCGGCTATTGTGGGTCCAAATCGTGATTTTGCCGCCCAATAACCAATAGCCCCGTCCTATAGGCTAACGGGGAAGCGTAAACCGATGCTTACCAAGGGACCGTTATTATGCCTCATCATTATCTTCGCCACGAACCCGCTCCACCGAGCTGACCACCGGAGAAGCGCGCAAGGCAGAGATGATGGCTTCCAGATGTCGAACGTCGGCCACCGCAATATCCACTTCCAATTGGGCTGATCGTTCGTCCTGAGCGGCAAAACGAACATTGGTGATGTTGCCGTCTTGCTTGGCAATGACGGTCGCTATTTCGCCCAACACACCCGGCTCGTTGGGCGTATGGGTCATCAAGCGTCCGACGGCGGTTATTTTTTGCCCCGGTTCCATATCCCATTTCAAATCCAGCCAGGGACTATCTCGATGGCGGTCGATCGCCGCACAATCAATGGTATGCACCACCACCCCTTTTTCCGCCATGCGAATGCCGACCACCCGGTCACCGGGAAGCGGATGACAACAACCGGCCAAATGAATCGCATGACCCGGTGTGATTCCCTTCAACGGAAGGGCGACTTTGTCGCCGGACGCACCGGACCGCCTCGGTCTGATCAGCTTGAACGGTGACACCAAACGGCGCAGTCCGGATCTGGCCCCGGCCGCCCCAATGCCGGGAAAGATCGCCTCCAAAACCTCATCGGAGGTGATGGATCCCTCGCCCACTTGGACGTAGAGCTCGTCGGTGGACGATAAATTGAGTTTGGCGATGGCTTCATTCAGGCCGCTTTCGGTCAATTGCAATTCGCGCTTATGGAGCAATGAATTGAGAATGTTTTCACCCATTGCAATAAATTCCTTGCGGCGCGTTTGTCTGACGTGTCGGCGAATGGCAGATCTCGCCCGGCCGGTCACCACATAGGATTCCCATTCAGGTGTTGGAGTTTGGGCCTTGGAACAAAGAATTTCGACACTATCGCCGTTGCCCAATCGAGTTCTCAATGGGCGATGTCGGCCGTTAATCTTAGCCCCGACGCAAGTATCTCCGATTGTTGTGTGGACCGCATAGGCAAAGTCGATCGCCGTGGCACCATGGGGTAAATTGATCAGATCGCCTTTCGGCGTGAAAACGAACACCTGATCCGAATACATTTCCATTTTGGTATGTTCAAGAAAGACCTCGGAACTCTCTTCGTCGTGAAAAAGATCGGCCAGGCCCCGAAGATCGCGAAACAGGTTTTCACGCAATTTGCGCGACGTTGTGCGCATGGCCGCCATGTGGCGTGCCTTACCTTTGTCCGCACCAATTTTGTATGTCTGCTCTTTATAGTCCCAGTGGGCGGCAACACCGGTCTCCGCCACCTCATGCATTTCCTTGGTGCGGATCTGTAGCTCCACACGCTGTTCATCCGGACCGTAAATTGTCGTGTGAATTGATTGGTAGCCGTTGCGTTTCGGCGTCGAGATGTAGTCCTTAAAACCTCCCGGCACCATGCTCCATTTACTGTGGACGGCGCCCAGCGCCGTGTAACAATCGGCTTTTGTGTCAACGATCACCCGAAAACCCACGATGTCGGAAAGTTGTTCAAAGGAAATATCCTTTAGTTCCATCTTTCGCCAGACTGAGAAAGGTCGTTTGCGCCGACCGTACACAATGGCGTCGATGCCGGCGGCTTTTAATATTTCCTCAATTTTTTGAGTGATTGTCTCGGTCTTATCACCGCTTTCTTCATTGAGATAATCCAACCGTTTGACCACAGATTCGCGCGCATCGGGAAAAAGTTCGGCAAAAGATCGATCCTCAAATTCATCGCGAAACCCTTGCATGCCAATGCGGCCCGCAAGCGGTGCATAAATTTCAAGTGTTTCCTTGGCGATGGCCTTTCTTTTCTCCTCGTCCGGGATATGACTGATCGTCCGCATGTTATGCAGCCGATCGGCCAATTTGACCAGCAGCACGCGCACATCTTTCGATGTTGCAAGAAAGAACTTCCTGAAATTCTCCGCTTGTTTGATTTGGTGGTCCGTGAAGTGAATGTTTGACAGCTTTGTCACGCCATCGACCAGATCCGCTATCTCCTCACCGAAATGTTCCTTGATGTCGTCATAAGATACCTGGGTGTCCTCGATCGTGTCATGCAATAAGGCCGTGACAATGGTCGCGGCATCCAATTTGAGCTGTGTCAGGATACCGGCAACCTCGATCGGATGGGAAAAGAACGGGTCCCCTGAATAGCGCTTCTGCTGGCCATGGGCTTTGGTGGCAAAGACATAGGCCTTGTTAAGCAGGGCTTCGTCCGCGTCGGGGTCGTAAGACTTTACCAAATCCACAAGTTCGTATTGGCGCAGCATGGCCGTGCGCTTCCTTTGACGGTCAAATGACTAGGGTCTTTCCGGTTTTGGTGGAAACACTCTAAACCAAGGGCCGCAATCGTTCATCATAGAGGCGCAACCGTGTCTCAAATGATATGAGGCGTTTTGCTCGCTTCTCAACCCTCTACCGGACCTCAGATGGCATGCCATTGTATGGTGCGGCGCCAAACGGCGGGAATCTTATTAAAACGGGTCTGTCGAGACTAGGGTCTTTCCGGTTTTGATGAAATCAAAACCTGACCCTAAG
>SMXP01000061.1 GCA_004356335.1 Alphaproteobacteria bacterium
ACCAAAGGAAATCACCGTGGGTCAGCGGCAAATAGCCGAAAGTCTTGCTGAGCCGGTTGCTGCTATTGTCGAAGCCGTCAAGGTGGCACTGGAATCGACCCCTCCGGAGCTTGCCGCCGATATTGTGGATAAAGGCATCGTCTTGACCGGTGGCGGCGCCCTTCTGGCGAATATGGATCAGGTGATTCGTAATGAAACAGGCCTGCCGGTGAGTATCGCGGATGAGGCGCTATCCTGCGTTGCTTTGGGTACCGGAAAGGTGCTTGAACACCTGAAAAGCATGAAACACGTCGTTACTTCGGTTTACTAGGCTTGCATCAAGCTTATAATTGTTGGGAGTGAGCCGATTGTTCGGCCCTTGTTGAGAAGCGTGGTCAGCTCGGAGAGTTTGGGAGCACACGTAAGTGCGAGAACGAGTAGGACAGGTCGAACGTATTACTTTGCCGTTTCGCGTGTTTTCGCATCGGCTTTCTCTGACATTATTCATCGGTCTTTCCGTGGCGCTTTTGCTTCTGGGTCGGGCTGAAGCCTACGTTTTCGATGAAGCCCGCACAAAGGTCGCTGAAGTAACCGCACCCATCATGGAAATACTGTCGACGCCTCTGGCAATTGTCCGTGAGTGGGTGGGTGACGTTCGTGATTATTTCAATGTCTACGAGGAAAACCGCCGGCTTAAGGAAGAGAACGCAAGGCTTATGGCTTGGAAGGCCGCAGCGTTGCGCATGGAACAGACAGCGGCACGATATGAGGCCTTGTTAAACGTACAGCTTGAGCCCGGCATCGGTTATGTCACGGGCCGCGTCATTGCCGATTCCGGCGGGCCTTTCGTCAACACATATATTGTCAATGCGGGTCGAGAAGATGGGGTGGCTAAAGGTCAAGCCGTTGTCGATACGGAAGGATTGATCGGCCGAGTGATCGGCACCGGCGATAAGGCATCAAGAGTTCTGCTGATTACGGACTTGAACAGCCGAGTGCCTGTGTTGATCGAACCCAGTCACTATCGGGCAGTTATGGCCGGAAACAACTCGGCCAATCCCCGTCTGCTTTATGTGTCCGATGAAACCGAAATAAATTCTTCCGAACAAGTCGAAATCGACCCTGATCAGCGTGTCGTTACATCTGGCCATGGCGGTATGTTTCCACCCGGCCTTCCGATTGGTGTGGTCGTTCGGGCAAGCGATGGTGAATATCGGGTTCAACCTTACTCCGACCAGGGTCGAGTCGATTTCGTACGCATGCTACAATACGACTTCCCACGAGACATCGAACCGGAGAGCGATCCGGACGAAGCGCCTGAAGAGGCATCCACTGAAAATGATGCGTCTCAGGTTGGTTTGCTGACATCGCCCAACGCACAAAGTGAAGAATAAATGACGGTACGATTATGAGCATGGTTTTCGGCTCAAAGATTTCCAATCTGTTCGAGATCGGATTACCGTTTCTGGTTGCCATTTTTTGCGTCATGTTAACCATGTTGCCCCTTGGTTTGTCGTCGGGCATTATCGTGTCTCCGGCCTTCGCCCTTATGGCTGTCTTTTACTGGGCATTGTACCGGCCCGAACTGATGCCGCCTTACGCCGTATTTTTGGTCGGCCTGTATTATGATTTGGCTTCAGCGGGCCCGTTAGGACTTTGGGCATTTATCTATTTGGTCGTTTACGGAATAGTTCTTTCGCAGCGCCTGTTCTTTATTGGTAGGGCTTTCTTTGCGATTTGGATTGCTTTCGGTATGATAGCCCTGGTGGCGGGGCTGCTGGCGTGGGCGGTGAGTGCCCTTTATTACGGTTCTGTTGTGTCACCGTTACCGGCTTTTGGCCAGGCACTCATCTCTTTTGTGCTTTATCCGTTATTCGGTCGGATATTCGGCAGTATACAGCGCCGCTTTTTAAGTCAGGTGTAGTGATGGTTGGGGTGTTAGAGCGTTTTCAGGAAAAGTGGACCCGGTTTTCCGTCCGAAAACGCGATCAAATTAAGAATCTAGAGCATTTTCGAGCGAAGTGGGCACCGGTTCGCGTTAAGAAAATGCGACCAAAGAAAGACTTAGAGCGTTTTCGCGATTCTGTTAAGTTCGGAAACGTTCTAGTTAGTTAAGTCGCATGTTGGACGTAAAAGACAACGAACGATACAAAACATTTACGCGACGCACTGCGATTTTGTCGAGTGGGGCGTTGGGTCTGTTCGGCGTTCTGCTCAGTCGCCTTTATTATATTCAAGTTCTTGAGTCGAGCGAATACACGATGCTTGCCGAAGACAATCGTGTCAACGTCGAACTTATTCCACCGCTCCGTGGGCGGATTTATGATCGCTTTGGAAAGGAAATAGCCTCTAATAGGAAGAATTTCCGAGTCATTCTTGTGCCTGCCCAAGTAACCGATATAAATCGTGCATTAGATAGATTATCGAAGATCGTCCCCTTAACCGAAGCTCAGCGTCAGAAGATCTTACGCACGGCGGCAAGGCAACCAAAGTTTTCCTCTCTTACCGTGGTTCAAAATTTAACGTGGCAACAGTTTGCCGAAATCAATGTCAATGGTCCCGACTTGGGCGGCATACAGCCCGATGCCGGAGTCACGCGTTTTTATCCTTATGGGCCGGAACTTGCCCATTTAGTGGGATATGTGGCCGCGGTAAGCGAAGACGAAATCCATGATGATCCCGTCTTGGTGCTCCCGGGATTCCGCATTGGCAAAAGCGGCATTGAAAAAACCGTAGAAAAGGAATTACGTGGCGTCTCCGGCACCCGCCAGGTTGAAGTCGATGCATTTGGCCGCGTCATTCGAGAGCTATCGCGCAATGAGGGAAGTCCGGGTAAAGACGTTGTTTTAACGTTGGATATGGCGCTTCAAAGTTTTGCTCTGAAACGTATGGCAGGAGAAAGCGGTGCTGCCGTCGTTCTGGATGTAGAAAATGGCGACATATTGGCAATGGCATCCGTTCCGGGCTTCGACCCCAATGATTTCAATCTTGGTCTGTCCCAGGATACTTGGGATCGGTTGCGCAACGATGAACTCAAGCCGTTGCTCAATAAATCCATTGCGGGACAATATCCACCGGGTTCCACGTTCAAGATGATTGTGGCATTGGCCGCGCTCGAGGCGGGGGTCATGTCGCCCAATGAAACCGTCTATTGCGCCGGTAAAATACGCCTCGGCAATCATGACTTCCACTGTTGGCGCCGGGGCGGTCATGGCTGGATCAATATGCACAACGGCATCAAGCACTCCTGCGATGTATATTTCTATGAAGTGGCCAAGCGCACCGGCATTGATCGCATTGGGGAAATGGCAAAACGTTTCGGAATGGGGACGCCGTTCGATTTCGGCATGCTCGGCGAGCAGCCGGGCCTGGTTCCCAGCAGAGGTTGGAAGCTGGCTAACTTTGGCGAGTCATGGCAGCAAGGCGAAACCCTGATTGCCGGGATCGGTCAGGGCTTTCTGCTGGTTACACCGATACAACTGGCCATTGTTTGTGCCCGATTGGCAAATGGCGGCAAGGCGGTGCGCCCGCGCATTATCAGATCTATCGGTGAGGACAGTTTGGCGCCCTCTGAGGCCCCCTCTATGGGTCTGTCACGACGCCATCTGAAAATTGTTCAGGCAGGAATGAACGCCGTGACGAACGAATTGCGGGGCACCGCCTATGGCAGCCGCATTACGGAAAAGGGTTGGGAAATGGCCGGCAAGACCGGCACCTCTCAGGTTCGAAGAATAACGCCAGCAGAGCGCGCGGCGGGAATTATCCGTAACGAAGATCTGCCTTGGAAACGTCGCGACCATGCACTCTTTGTTGCGTTCGCCCCGGTCTCCGCTCCCCGCTATGCGGTGTCGGTGTTTGTCGAACATGGCGGCAGCGGATCGCGAGTAGCCGCGCCGATCGCGCGAGATATCATGCGCCAAGCACTCGCCTTGGATCCGGTAACCCGAACGGCGATCGGCCCGATTGCAACAGGCCGATCGATTCGCCCTCCGATCTCCGAGGAGGGGTGAATGTCTTATATTGAAGGATTAGGCAGCGGCGGCCGTGACCTTCGACTCATGGATAAATTCTTTGAAATTAATTGGGGTTTCATTCTTTTGCTGTGTCTCGTCGCCGGATTAGGGTTTATCATGCTCTATTCCGTTGCGGGAGGCCAAATCGATCCGTGGGCGTCCCGACAAATGATCAGGTTCGGCGCGGGCATGGCTATGCTTTTCGTCATCGCTCTTATCGATATTCGGGTATGGATGGTTCTGGCTTATCCGGCTTATGCGGTGGCTCTGATTTTGCTGGTTAGTGCCGAATTTATCGGCGTCAGTGGAATGGGTGCGAAGCGCTGGATCGAGTTGGGGCCGATCCAATTACAGCCTGCCGAGTTTATGAAAATCGCGATGGTTTTGACACTTGCCCGATATTTCCACGGCATTAGCTTAGAACAGGTTTCACGGCTGTTTTACCTGTTGCCGCCGCTGCTCATTATCGCGCTTCCGGTCATGCTTGTGCTTCGTCAGCCCGATTTGGGCACCGCGGCGCTATTGGCGATAGGCGGCTGCCTGATGCTTTTTATCGCCGGACTTAATTGGAAGGTTATCACCTCTTTCTTGGTGCTTGGCGTTGCAGCGGTACCGGTCGGCTGGCAGATGCTTTACGACTACCAAAAGGATCGAATTTTTATGTTTTTGGATCCTACTCGAGATCCTTTGGGCGCCGGTTACAACATCATTCAGTCAAAGATTGCACTGGGGTCCGGGGGTGTTTTTGGCAAAGGCTTTGGCGAGGGAACTCAATCGCAACTTAACTTTCTTCCGGAAAAACATACGGATTTTATTTTTACCATGCTGGGAGAGGAACTAGGCTTGATGGGCGCCAGCTTTCTTTTGGGCCTCTATATCCTCTTATTGGGTTACGGCATAGCCTTTGCCCTTGAGTCGCGAAATCACTTTGGACGATTGGTCGCCATAGGGGTCTGCTTGACCTTTTTCCTATACATTTTCATTAATGTCGCGATGGTGATGGGATTGGTGCCGGTTGTCGGCGTCCCCCTACCCTTGGTGTCATATGGCGGGACGGCGATGCTCACACTGTTGTTCGGGTTTGGCTTGTTGATGTGCGTACATATTCATCGAGGTGTCGAATTGCCACGAAACTCCATAGGCCTCTGGTAGCACGCCCGACAACTTACTTTCGTTGACAAAATCACGTTTGCATTCAGCTTCGGCGGCCTGCCGAAATAACATTTCAACCCGTTCCCAGTCCGTACGATCTGACGCAAGATTTATAGACGGCGCAGCTTACCTCTTTGCTTAGCCGGTGCGAGTCGGATATAGAGCCATAAACTAGAGCCCATTCAGGAAAACCGGTGGCCACCCCGGCCTTCGCCGGGACATGCTTTTCCTGAATGCGCTCTGAGTCTTTGTTTGGTCGCGCATTCGGACGGAAAACCGGTATCCACTTTTCCTGAATGCGCTTTAAGAATTTGACACCGGGGGAGGGATGCCCGATGCAGTCCCAAGAAATTCACCAATATTGGTCGTCACGCTTTGCCTTCCTTTTGGCGGCTATCGGCGCGGCCGTCGGCCTTGGAAATTTTTGGCGGTTTCCCTATATGGCGGGCGCCAATGGCGGGGGCGCCTTTGTCCTGATTTATGTGCTGTGCGTCCTGGCGATCGCATTGCCCATCCTTATGGCTGAACTGGTCATTGGCCGGCGCGGTGGTCTCAGCGCCATCGGCAGCACGCGCAAACTTGCCCTTGATGAGGGGCATTCGGCAGCGTGGTCCCTGATCGGTTGGGTCGGGATGATCGGATCATTCCTTATCCTGACTTTCTATAGTGTGATAGCGGGCTGGATCATCGCTTACATACCTATGGCCGGCTCGGGTGTGTTTGATGGCGTTACCGCTGAGACGAGTGAAGCGGCGTTCGATGATTTGCTGTCCAACCCTCTTGTGTTGGCCATTTGTCATTCGACTTTCATGGCACTTACGGTGTTTATTGTCGCCCGGGGTTTGCACAGGGGCATTGAACTTGCCGTCCAAATCCTAATGCCCTTATTTTTTATTATGCTGATCGGTGTCGTGGTGTTTTCCTGGATCGCCGGCGACGTTCGAAGTGGCCTCACATTTTTGTTTTCACCCGATTTTTCGAAGATAAGTGTCGAAGTCGTGCTCCAAGCGATCGGTCAAGCGTTCTTTTCCATCGGCGTCGGCGCGGCCATTATGATTACTTACGGCGCTTATCTACCCCGCGACACGCGCATCCCTCAAGCGTCGTTGATCATCGTTCTATCGGATACCGGTGTGGCGATTTTGGCGGGCATTGCCATCTTTCCAATTGTTTTTGCGTTTGGCCTTGATCCGGCTCAGGGGCCGGGACTGATATTCGTCACGTTGCCGATAGCCTTCGGCCAAATGCCGTTCGGTCAGGTTTATGGCACGGTATTTTTTGTCCTGGCGCTTTTTGCGGCACTGACGTCGTCGATTTCTCTTTTGGAAATTCTTGTATCTTGGGGTGAGGAACATCGCGGCTGGCGCCGCCGGGCGACGGCCATATATGCCGGAACGGCCGCTTGGTTCATCGGGCTGGCCAGTGTTTTCTCAACGAATATTTGGAGTGGATATTACCCCCTTGGCATGTTCGATGTGTTTCGTGAAAAGACGATCTTCGATCTGCTCGATTACATCACCGCAAATTTCATGCTTCCTTTGGGCGGCATTTTAGTGTCGGTGTTTGCCGGATGGTTGTTAAGCCGCCAATTGACGCTCGATGAGCTGGGCATGAGCGACGGCCCGCTCTTTAAAACGTGGCGCTTCCTGCTGCGATACGTAGCGCCGATTTGCGTCGGCGCGGTGCTGCTGTATCTCACCGGTATCGCTGATTTTTGGAATAAGTAGGCGTTAGAGCGCATTCACAAAAAGTGGGACCCGGTTTTTGGGTTCGAATGCGCGACCACTAAAGAATCTAGACCCCCGTTCTCTGATTCAATGAATTGTGAACGGGGGTCTAGTCAGCGAATCGGACGGTTATGACGGCCCGTTAGTTGCACCCTACTATTTAGCTAAAATTGACTATTTTGGTTCATTCCCCGTTCAGCTGGGACCCGTTATGGTGTCCCAAGCCATCAATTGTGTGCTGATGGGCACACTTGGAATAAATCGCGACCGAACCCAGCCTATTTGTTCATAAGTCGGTTTCAGTCAGGTCGCTTATTTGGTATCATTGTGAGGCATCCGCTAGAAATGGCCAATCCGTTAAGCTCTCGCGGGGTGAAAAGCTGGGGTTTAAGGGCAGGCCGTTCGACGCTAAGTGATGCTGGGGAGTGTTTTAAGTTGTTTACTTCGGGGTTAGTACAGGCAAGTCGTGTGTCTCGCATCGGGGCCTTACTACTTACGCTAATTTTTCTTTCGGCTTGTACAACTATAAACTTTACCGGAGACGAGACCCTGAAGGGGCTGTCGCGCGCCCAGAAAGAAATGCGGCATCAAGCGGCCGTGTTGTCGAAAACGGTCTGGCAAGGGGTCAAGAATCCGAGCTTTTTGGCGTCCATTACCGACTTGCTCCTCAATGGCCGGGAACCGGAAGGCCCCGGGCTGATTGCGGATGTGGAATCGGCGCGCCGATCTGCCGCCGTGGCGTATATTCAGGAAAAAGAACAGGCGTTTGGCTCCACCGATGATCAATTGTTGGCCATGGTTGCCGACGTGCGCATGAAGACCTCACAGGCACAGGCTTTTGTCCAGGTCACGGAGCTGGTGGTCAACGGACATCGGGCCGACTTGAACGGACCCCGTCAGGGTCGTCGCCTGGCCTCTGCGGATGTTGTACGGGGCTTGGCTCGTGTGCAGGCCGACTACCAGATTGTCGAGCGATCGATCGAAAGCGTGCGCGAACAGCAGGCGACCTTTGAAACGGCTCAGCTTGCCTATTTAGAGAAGTATCCGACAACCGACATGATGGCTCTCAAAATCGAATTACGCTCCTTCGACTCCGAAATTAACCGCATGGTTGCCCTGTCGGATCAATTATCTTCGTTTGATAAACTGGGTTAGAGCCCATTCAGGAAAACCGGGTCCGTTCATCCCTTCAATCGATCCACCGGATCGATTGACCTTGGCAAGGACGGTCTTCACTCCTGAATGGGTCTAGAGCGCATTCACAAAAAGTGGGACGCGGTTTTTGGGTTCGAATGCGCGACCACTAACAAATCTAGGCCACCTTCCGCGTGTAGCCGGCAAGCGCTTCAAAGCGTTTGCGGGAGAGCTCTTTGATCTCTGTCACCACATGCTAGAGCGTTTCCAGGAAAAGTGGACCCGGTTTTC
>SMXP01000062.1 GCA_004356335.1 Alphaproteobacteria bacterium
AGGATGACGCCTTCATCGGTGACCACAAAAATGCTTCGGTAAGCGAATTGCCGGAAGGCATAAAGGCCGTTGCCGAGATCTTCGGTTTCCTCGTAAGGAACATCGGCGGGTATGAATTGTGCGTGAGCCCAATCGGGGCCGATGATTAAAATCGATAGGCAAAACAATGGTAGAAGGCGTTTGCCGGCATTGGATTTGGTCATTTATATCCCCCAAAGTTGTCCTCGAGTCTTTCTGGTTTTGATGGAATCAAAACCGGACCCTAGTCAACGACCATCAATATATCCGACAATATGGAAAAAATCGTATCGATCTGTTGCTTTTCGATAATGAACGGCGGCGACATGGCAATCGTATCACCGGTCACCCGCACCATGAGACCTTTATCATAGCAACGTTTGAATACGTCCAAGCCCCGCTCGCCGGCCTTGCCGTTCCGCGGTTCAAGTTCCACCCCACCAATGAGACCGATATTTCTCAAATCGATCACATGGCGCGCGCCCTTTAGCGAATGAACAGCATCCGCCCAATAGGGCTCGAGTTGGCCAACCCGTTCGAAAAGTCCTTGCTCTCGATAAACGTCGAGAGCCGCAAGACCCGCTGCCATGGCCAATGGATGACCCGAATAGGTGTAACCGTGGAACAGCTCGATGAATGGTTCGGGCCCATTCATAAAAGCGTCGTATATTTTGTTGTGAACGATACAGCCGCCTGCGGGCACCGACCCGTTGGTTAGACCCTTGGCGCAAGTGATGATATCGGGTTTGACCCCAAAAAATTCGGCGGCAAATGGCACGCCTAGCCGACCAAAGCCGGTGATCACCTCATCAAAGATCAATAAAATGCCGTGTCGATCACAGATTTCTCTCAAACGCTGCAGCTAGCCTTTGGGTGGCGCGAAGACGCCGGCCGAGCCCGCTACCGGCTCGACGATTAGAGCCGCAATGGTAGACCCATCGTGGAGCGCGACGACCCGCTCCAAGTCATCGGCCAAGTGTGCGCCCCATTCCGGCTGACCGCGGCTATAGGCATTTTGTTCCAGATTATGCGTATGCCCGATATGATCGACACCGGTGAGCAATGAGCCAAAATACATGCGGTTCTTGACCATGCCGCCGACCGACATGCCGCCAAATCCAACACCGTGATAGGCGTGCTCGCGGCCGATCAAACGAAACCGTGATCCATCTCCCGTCACGCGATGATAGGCCAATGCTATTTTCAGTGCCGTATCGACGGCTTCTGAACCCGAATTGGTGAAGAAGATGTGGTCAAGATCCGGTGGCGCCAGTTCCGTCACCCGAGAGGCAAATTCAAATGCCCTGGCATGGCCGAATTGAAACCCGGGAGCATAATCGAGTTCTTTTGCGGTTTGCTGTATTGCCTCGACAATTTTCGGCTGCCCATGACCGGCGTTTACGCACCATAAGCCCGCACAGCCATCAAGCAATTGTCTACCCTCGGATGTCGTGTAGTACATTCCATTAGCGGAGACCAACAAACGCGGGTTGGATTTGAACTCCCGGTTTGGAGTGAAAGGCATCCAAAATGCATCGAGATCGTTTGGATGGTTTGACATTCTGTTTTTCCTATTAAGCCATTTCATTCCATTAAATCAGTATGAATACCCCGCACGGCCCTGCTCACTCGAGAGGCATGGTCGATCTCTTTCTGACAACCCTAAGTGCAAAACTTGATTTAACCCGGTCGACGCCGGGCAGGCGCGTCAGAAATTCCCGATGCAGTCGCTCGTAATCGGCAGCATCTTTAACAATCACCCGCAACAGGTAATCCGCGTCGCCGGTCATCAAATAACACTCCATGACCTCTGGACGCTCAATAACATGGGCCTCAAACTCTTCAAGATCGTGACTTTCCTGAGACACCAATGTGATCTGTACAAAGACGCTTTGCGGCCGGCCCGACACCTTTTGGTTGAGAAGTGCCGTGTAACCCTCAATGATTCCGGCTTGCTCCAGGGTTCGCACCCGTCGCAAGCAGGCCGATTGGGACAATCCCACGTGGTGCGCCAGATCCGCATTGCTGATGCGCCCCTTCTTTTGCAGGGCGCCGAGGATCGCATGATCTATGGTATCAATTTCCATATACCGCATATTATTCTATTATTATACGATTACAAGCAATTATCTTGTGTAATTGTGATAATTGGCCGCAATTTTGCAAGAAAATTCGGTGGGGTTTACGCCATAATAGGCGACTAGACCACGTTCACAATTCATTGAATCAGGCAACGGGGGTCTAGATTTGTTATTGGTCGCGCATTCGAACCCAAAAACCGCGTGCACTTTTTGTGAATGCGCTCTGTCTGATGATTTAAGTAGCGGCGGAGGGCCTCATGCGCATAGGTGTCCCGAAGGAAATCAAGAACCATGAATATCGGGTGGGTCTAACACCCGGTAGCGTGCGCGAGCTTGTCGCCGCCGGCCACGAGGTGTTTGTGCAGACCAATGCCGGTGCCGGTATCGGCTACGGCAATGCCGATTATCGGGCGGTCGGTGGCCACATCTTGTCATCGGCCCGAGAGGTCTTTGACCAAGCGAATTTAATCGTCAAAGTCAAGGAACCTCAGCTGGCCGAATGTGCCCTGCTGCGGCCCGGTCAGGCGCTGTTTGCTTATTTGCATTTGGCGGCGGATCCCGCTCAGGCCAATGGTCTTTTGTCATCGGGCGCCACGGCCATTGCCTATGAAACCGTGACGGATGATGACGACGGCCTGCCTTTGCTGCGGCCCATGAGCGAGATCGCCGGACGCATGTCGATTCAAGTCGGCGCCCATTGTCTTGAAAAAGCGCAAGGCGGCGGCGGCATTTTGCTCGGGGGGGTGCCCGGAGTCCCACCGGGCAAGGTCACCATATTGGGCGGTGGCGTCGCCGGCACAAACGCCGCCAAAATGGCCGTCGGTCTGGCTGCCCATGTCACCATCCTCGATAGATCGACAAAGCGCCTGCAACAGCTCGACGATCTATTCCAAGGCCGCATTCGCACCGCTTATTCCACGTCCGAAACGATCGAACAATTTGTCACTGAAGCCGATCTTGTGATCGGCGCCGTCTTAATACCCGGTGCGGCAGCACCCAAACTCGTGTCCCGCGATCTCATTCATGGCATGAAAGCGGGGTCCGTCATGGTCGATATTGCCATCGACCAAGGAGGATGTTTCGAGACAAGCCGTCCGACAACACATGAGGAACCGACTTATATAATCGACAATATTGTCCATTATTGCGTCACCAACATGCCGAGCGCCGTGGCGCGCACATCGACCCAGGCGCTGACAAATGTGACGTTGCCGTTTGTCCTCGAATTGGCCAACAAGGGAATCTTCCCCGCCCTCGCGGACAATACGCATTTGGCAAATGGTCTCAATGTCCACGCCGGCTCGATCACCCATCGGCAAGTGGCAAAGGCGCTGAACAAACCGTTTTGCCCGGGTAACGTAACCAAAGCCGCCTAAATCGAACAGCACGCAGACGCCTTCACTGTCGTCTATATTATAAAAACCAGCGGCATAAAAACCAACGGCGAGTGCCATGTCTTTTAAATGCGATCGGGCCGTAGCGCGCCTTGCCCACAACCATTACAATGAATCTTGACCTAGAGCATCACTTGCTGTTTTGGAATCACTTGCGACGCTCTAAGTTCTTGTTTGGTCGCGCCGTTTGCGCGCAAAACCGCACACACTTTTGCGCACGGCGCTCTAATCGATCACCCATTCAGGAGAGCATCATGCTGCTTGAAGGATCCTGCCATTGCGGCGCGGTTAAATTCTCCGTTCAATCGCCCCACCCTTATCCATATATGCTTTGCTATTGTTCCATTTGTCGCAAGACTGCCGGCGGTGGCGGATATGCCATCAATCTAAGCGGCGATTACAACACAATGAAGGTCGACGGAGAACACAATGTCGCCGTCTATCGCGCCATGGTCAAAGACCGCGAGACCGGCATACCAAAACAAAGCAACGCCTATAGAAATTTTTGCTCCAAATGCGGCAGCGCCCTATGGGTGTGGAGCCCAACATGGCCGGATCTGGTACACCCGCACGCTTCCGCAATCGATTCGGCATTACCCATCCCGCCCGAGCGCACACATATCTTGCTCGATTCAAAAGCATCCTGGACCGAGCTCCATGCCGATCCTCAGGACAGGACTTTTGACAAATATCCAAATGAATCGATTGCCGCGTGGCACGAAAGATTGAATCTGGAAGTTGAATAACAACCGATTGCTATACGAAATTGTGATCGGCCCCGCAATCCGTTGGGTGAAACCAAATTAATTGCCATGAAGCGATCAAAAACTCTTCTGTTAGACTACGCCTCAAAGCTAGAGCACGTTGACAAAAGATGGAATCCCTAACGTGCTCTAAGTCTTTGTTTGGTCGCGCATTCGGACGGAAAACCGGGCCCGTTCATCCCTTCAATCGATCCACCGGATCGATTGACCTTGGCAAGGACGGTCTTCACTCCTGAATGCGCTCTAGCTCAAGGCGGTTTCTATTACCGACCTGTCCCCCTTGCGGTGATTGGGCGCTTTGGGGCCGTCAAATTTTGCAGCCCCGGCGGAAAAGAAAACGGCCGCATGAACGTATCCATGCGGCCGTCGCTGATTCATCCGAATTGGTTTTTAGCGATAAACCTATTCAGCAGATTCCCAGGTCCCGCCTTGAAAACCACAACCGATTTCCAAACCGCCCGGATCACCCTCGTAATAAACCACGGCACCGTCAGCCGTCACACAAGAACCGACCGACCCTTCTGGACTGCAGGCCCCGGCATTGTGAACCGCATCGCTATTGTCGTCTTCTTCACCGCGCGCCGTGCAGGCCCCGGCATCCAACGGGCCCGAGCACACTTTGTAAGGTCCGGCAAACATATTCTGCATGGTGTAATTGCATGACCCGGCGCCATCGGCCGCATCCGCTACCGCTTCGACCGCGTCTTCTGCGGCGTCAGCAACAGTATCGGCGGCTTCTTCAACAGCCTCTTCTACGGCTTCCGCGGATTCTTCGATCGCATCAGGCGCTGCGGATTCTTCTGCGCTTTGCTGTTCACCGCATCCCCATAGGCCTAGGCTAAGTACAAATGTGGTACTCCAGAGCCAAATAACTCTTCGTGGTGTGCTCATTATGTCTTCACTCCCTCGCAAGTTAAAAATCGGATAGCCCATTGTGCAGGTTTTCGCGGAAAACGGAACCTTTCAAAAAGCGGCGCTATTCTGCATTGCCGATTGGCCGTTTTGCGGCCCCAAAACCGCCAGTTTCCGGGCCGTCTTCGGACATCGGTCGACCTCCTTTTCGCGGTTCGATCCGGCGGAGCGGTGCATTTTTGCTATTGCCCCGGGGCCTGATGGCCGAAAACCGAATGCGACTTGTTGTGGCTTCCGGCAATTTTGGCCTTGATGCATTTGTGCTGGTTGTTAGTCGTTGGCGGGCGGCGCATCCGCCTTGATGGATTCTGCCTGGGCCCAAACGCGCTTGTCCTTCAAATAGCGCGCCGAATCAAATCCATCCGTTGGCTGATAGTCAGAGAAAAGATTTGGTGGATAGGCTTCGACATATTGTTCATATAGATCGCGATAAAGCGAAACGTGAATATTGGGTATCCGGCGTGTCGCACGGAATTGTTTTATCGGTATCGTCCCAAGGACCCCTGTTTCGTTGGGTGACGTTGCTTTGGCGACAATCTCGCCATTAGGTCCGTAAAGAGCGGTGCCGCCGGAGGCTACGTCATCAAAGGAGCCCGGATTGTTTGGCGAGATGGCATTATTGACGATGGCCGTATACATCTCGTTATAGCGGGCATTGGCTTGAATATCGAAAGCGGAAAAACCGCCGGTGGCGGTGCGCAACATCAATTCGCCGCCCTTCAATGCGAAAGCACGAATGATTTCGGGTTCCAGCTGGGTCGAAGTGGTGCAAATATTGCCGATGTCAGTGCGCGTGACCGGTATCACTTCGTCGCGGCCATACATCTCCAGATATTGATCGAGCACATCGAAAATCGTGGTGGTGAAAACTTCAAAGCCGCCAAAAATACCTTTGATGTTACGCAGCTTCCAATGCCGGCCCACGATTTTACCGGTTGGCGCTATAACGCTGGTGATGCTGAGAACATGGTTGGGCCAATCCGCGTCCCTGGCATAAGAACCGAAAACAATATAGCAACCATATTGTTGAGCTTTTTTGGCAATGGCCTCGGTTTCTTCGCCGGGAACTTCAATGGCCACTTTTAACAGCGCTTCCCGATTCCAACTGCCGCTAAAGCCGGTGATGGGAAATTCATGGAACATGACAAGGTCTTTGGGGCCGAGCCAACCATTGGCCGCATCGATAAGTCCCAGCATGTGGTCCAGATTGGCTTTGCGGGTTGCCGCTACGTTGTTGGCATCAACGGCGCGAACCCGCGATTGCACCAAGCACACACGGATGACGTCTTTCTTTAGGGGAACGGTTTCGTAGGTTCCATTTTTCGACATGGAAACGGTGTCTTTTCCGGACATAAACTTCCTCGCAATTGTCGATGAGTGGCGTATTTCAGTGCCGTATTTCGATGTGACGCGCATTGAGCGAGGTCCCGTGTCTCCTTGTCAAGAGATGTCATAAAACGTGTTTGGTGTGCGTGCGCGCCGGATAAACCGTGCCGCAGGACGTCACTCACGCGACGGCCGCCTCGGTGCCGGGTTCGGCCGCCGCCATGGGCGCCTCAGGCCGTTCCACGGGAGGCGGCAGGGGATCCGATCTGACGGGTGCGCGCACGTTTTTTTGTTTTTGTCCGTGACGTATTAAACGGGCCTATACCAAGGTGACGAAGGCTGCAAACCGCTGCCGGCTGAAAAAGGCCCCGGATTTCGGCGGTTGCGGCTCTTTCTGGGCATCTAGAGCGTTTCCGAACTTAACAGAATCGCGAAAATGCTCTAGTTACAACCCGCCACAGGATGGGCTTAAGGCAGCCGTAAGCCTTGTCACATTTAGTCGCTTTCGAATTCAGGCAGCGGGAAAAGGCTAGAAGATATCATGATCTTATCGGACGTATCCGTTAAGCGGCCGGTTTTTGCCACCGTTGTCGCCATTTTGTTGGTGACGTTCGGCGCCATTTCCTTTACCCGCTTGCCGCTTCAGGAATTGCCCAGCATTGAAGTGCCGATTGTCTCCATTAGCACAACTTATATCGGAGCCTCGGCGGAGGTCGTTGAATCGCGGGTCAC
This sequence comes from Alphaproteobacteria bacterium, assembly GCA_004356335.1. GTDB lineage: Bacteria > Pseudomonadota > Alphaproteobacteria > SMXP01 > SMXP01 > SMXP01. The sequence continues at coordinate 7,228 of SMXP01000062.1, forward strand.
CCAGATGATTGAAAACGTGGTCGGTGGCTTAGAGGGCGTCGACCATATTCAATCGACCTCGCGCAACGAGCGATCCAGCGTCCAGATCTTTTTCGAATTGGACAGGAATCTGGATGCGGCGACCAGTGATGTGCGCGGAGCCATATCGCGTTTGGGCAACCGGCTGCCCAGTGAGGTCGCTCCGCCTAGTGTCAGCAAAATGGGTACCGAGGGGTGGGCAATCATGTGGCTCGCTCTGGCATCCGATTCCTTAAATAACATGGAGCTGGGCGATTATTACCGCCGCTACATTCATGATCGACTGTCGGTAATCGATGGTGTGGCGCAGGTGATAGGCGGTGAGGAGGCCATCTCGTCCATGCGCATCTGGCTCGATCGGGTAAAGCTTGCGGCCCGGGGGCTGACCGTGACCGACGTGGAAAATGCTCTGAGGGCGGAGAATATCGAGCTTGGCGCAGGTAGTATCGAAACGGAAACGAGTCGGTATCCGTTGCGTGTGCCGCGGGCCTATTCGACCGCGGAAGATTTCAGGCGCCTTGTGCTTCGCGAGGGCTCTGATGGCCATCTCATACGTTTAGGCGAAGTGGCCGATGTTGAAGTGGCTCCGGCGGAACGGCGTATTTTGTTCCGAAGCAACGGAATCAACCGAATTGGCATCGGCATCGTCAAGCAGTCCACGGCCAACGCATTGGATGTGTCGCGGGCGGTCCGTGCTGAAAGGTGGGAGATCCAGGCGACACTGCCGGACAATATGGAACTCATTATGAGTCACGATTCGACCGTGTTCGTGGATAGAGCGGTCGATGAGGTGATACGAACCGTGGTTCTGGCAACCATTCTTGTGGTGCTTGTGATCTTTGCTTTTTTAGGGTCGGTGCGTGCGGCCTTGGTTCCGGCGGTGGTTGTGCCGGTTTGTTTGATCGCTACATTCGGCGTTTTAGACCTCTTCGATTACTCGATCAATCTGATGACGCTGCTGGCGTTAGTCCTTTGTATTGGTTTGGTGGTCGACGATTCGATTGTCGTGTTGGAAAACATTCAACGCCGTATGGAATTAGGTGAGCCGCCTCTTATTGCCTCCTATCGCGGTGCGCGGCAAGTGGCATTCGCTGTAATCGCGACGACGATGGTGTTGATTGCGGTCTTTGCGCCGCTCATTTTTGTTGATGGTTTCATCGGACGCGTCTTTGGTGAATTGGGTGTCACTATTACGGCGGCGATCTGTCTATCGACTTTTCTGGCGTTGTCTTTGTCGCCCATGATGTGCTCCAAATTGTTGCAGCCCGAAAAAGTCAAAGCAGCACAATCAAGCCGCGTATCGCGTTTAGTCAATTTATTGCGGGCCAATTATATCAAGCTGCTGAAGAAGCTTTTGCCTCATCCCATTTTAGGCGGCGTGACTTTGCTGGCAATCATGGGTGTCATCGTTATGTTGTGGCAAGTGATTCCCAAAGAACTAGCACCCCCGGAAGACCGTGGTGTCATCAACGGCCAATTAACGGGGCCCGAGGCTGCCAGCTACGATTTCACCGTTCGGCAAATGAATGTCGTCGAAGACATGCTGCAAATGTATTTGGATAACGGTGAAGCATGGCAAGTGCTCATACGAGTCCCTGGGGGCTGGGGTCCCAGCCGCACATACAATTCCGGCATGTTATTGTTGGTGCTGAGCGATTGGAGCGAACGCGAGCGCAATGGGCTCGACATTGCGTCGGAGATCAGCGCAAAGATGGGTCAAATACCCGGTCTGTTCGGGTTTGCCGGTATGCAATCCGGTATGACGGGACGTTGGGGCGCACCGGTGCAAATTGTTCTGAGTGGCGGCGATTATGAGACCGTGGCGGAATGGGTCGAATCGCTGGCGCAAATTGCCCGGCGGAACCCAAAATTGTTGCGGGTGGATATAGATTACAAACCGACTAAACCAAAATTCGAAATCGAGATTGATCGCGAACGGGCAGCCGCCCTGGGCGTTTCGGTTCAAACCATTGGCAATACGCTCGAAACCATGCTGGGCTCACGACGCGTGACGACTTATATGGATCGCGGTCGGGAATACGACGTCATTTTGCAAGTGCGCGAAGCGGACCGGCGGCAAACGACGGACATAACGAATATTTTTGTCCGGTCGTCGCGCGGCTTTCGCGGTCCGCTTATTCCGCTTGCCAATCTGGTTACCATCAAACCTGTGGCCGACGCGGGCAATCTAAAACGCTGGAACCGGCTTCCGGCCGTTACCTTGTCGGCGTATCTGGCAGACGGGTATTCGGTGGGCGAGGCTCTGGAATATCTCGACAGGGCGATCGCAGAGGAATTACCCGCCGGACCCAAGGTTGATTACAACGGCGAATCGAAACGCTATAAAGAACAGGGCGGCGCCTTGTTTTTCGCCTTTGGCATGGCATTGCTGATCGTTTTCCTGGTGCTTGCGGCCCAGTTTGAAAGTTTCATCCATCCTTTCATCATCATGCTGACGATTCCCGTTGCGATTGCCGGGGCCCTGGTAGGTTTGTTCCTAATCGATAGCAGTCTCAATATTTACAGTCAGATCGGCCTTGTGATCCTAATCGGTATTGCGGCCAAGAACGGCATCTTAATCGTAGAATTTACCAATCAGTTGCGCGACCAAGGCTTACCGTTCGACGACGCGCTGATCAAAGCCTCCGAGACCCGGTTCCGGCCGATTATCATGACCGGATTGTCGACGTCGGCCGGCGCCATTCCGCTGCTTTTGGCAACGGGCCCGGGGGCCGGTAGCCGCATGACGATCGGCATTGTGATCTTTTTGGGTGTCCTTATCGCCACCTTCATGACGCTCTTTATCGTGCCCATGTTCTATAATTTGTTGGCCCGCCGATCCGGCTCACCGGGCCGGATCGCCCGCCTGCTTACGGATTACGAAACAAAAGAAGCCGCTGGTGGCCTTGAGCCGATGCCTTCGTCTAATCCGGCCGAATAGCTGAATAATGCGTTATCGACCTTGTTGGACGATCGGCTGAGTGGGTCCGCGCCGGCTAGAGTGTTTCCAGGAAAAGTGGATACCGGTTTTCCGTCCGGAAACACGACAAATCAATAACTTAGGGTCCGGTTTTGATTGTGCGGTGCAGGTCGGTCGGGCATGGCATGGCCGTTTATTCGTACGCAAATGATATGGGTTTAGGAGAGTGCGATGGACCTCAAGGATCCAAGCTTGTTCCGGCAGCAAGCATACATAAACGGAACATGGACGGACGCGCAGGATGGCAGCGTTGTTGACGTCACCAATCCGGCGAGCGGCGACGTCATAGCGACAGTGCCCTTTATGGGGACCCAGGAAACTCGCGCGGCCATCGCCGCCGCGCAAGCAGCGTTTGCCGGTTGGAAACAACGGAGCGCAAAGGAACGCTCTACCGTGCTGCGCAATTGGCACGATTTAATTCTGCAAAATGTCGACGATCTGGCGTTGATCATGACATTGGAGCAAGGTAAGCCCTTGGCCGAATCGCGCGGCGAGATCGCATACGCCGCCTCGTTTATCGAATGGTTCGCGGAAGAAGCCAAACGCCTTTATGGCGATGTCATTCCCCATCATCAAAACGATAAACGGATTATCGTGATCAAACAGCCGATCGGCGTGGTCGGCTCCATCACGCCGTGGAATTTTCCCGCGGCCATGATCACACGCAAAGTGGGCCCCGCGCTGGCGGCCGGCTGTACCTTTGTCGCCAAACCCGCGACGGCCACACCGCTTTCCGCTCTGGCGCTGGCGGAACTCGCGGAACGGGCAGGCGTGCCCAAAGGCGTGTTCAACGTCATCACCGGCTCGGCGCGCGCCATTGGCGAAGAGCTTACGTCCAATCCGAGCGTGCGTAAGATCACGTTTACCGGCTCGACTGAAATCGGCAAACAGCTTTTGGTGCAATCGGCGCGCACGGTCAAGAAAGTCTCCATGGAATTGGGCGGCAACGCACCGTTCATCGTGTTCGACGACGCGGATCTCGACGCGGCGGTCGAGGGCGCCATGGCGAGCAAATATCGCAATACCGGGCAGACTTGCGTGTGTGCCAATCGCATCTATGTGCAAGCGGCCGTCTATGACGCGTTCATGGAAAAATTTACGTCGGCGGTACAAACTCTAAGAGTTGGTCCCGGTACGCAGGACGGCGTTACCCAAGGACCCTTGATCGATATGGCAGCGGTGGAGAAAGTCGAAGAACATGTTCGAGATGCCGTGACCAAGGGCGCACGTGTGGTCGTCGGGGGTAAGCGCCATGAATTGGGCGGCCGCTTTTTTGAACCGACCCTTATTGCCGATGTCACTCAAGACATGCTGGTTGCCAAAGAAGAAACATTTGGGCCTCTGGCGCCGATCATAAAGTTTGATCATGAGGAGCAGGTCATCAATTGGGCCAACGACACTGAATTCGGTCTCGCCGCGTATTTTTATGCCCGCGACATCGGGCGTATTTGGCGTGTGGCGGAGCAATTGGAAGTCGGTATCGTCGGCATCAACACCGGCATTATTTCCACCGAAGTAGCACCGTTTGGTGGTGTCAAAGAATCCGGCCTGGGCCGCGAAGGATCCAAATACGGCATGGATGATTTCGTCGAGATCAAATATCTGTGCATGGGCGGGATTTAA
>SMXP01000063.1 GCA_004356335.1 Alphaproteobacteria bacterium
ACCAAAGCGTCCGTTCTCTCGTCTTATCCTTATTGACCGACGACCGGTGACAGAGACAAAATTGGCCGTTGAGAGTTCAGAGTCTTTCCAGTTTTGATGGAATCAAAACCTGACCCTAAGTTATTGATTTGTCGTGTTTCCGGACGGAAACCCGGGTCCACCCCGGCCTTCGCCGGGGCATGCTTTTCCTGGAAACACTCTAGATCTCGGCAATGGTAGGCAAGTCGAATTCTAAGATCGCCATCTGAAACGCATAAGAGACTTCGCCATCTTCTTCGTCGCGAAACAGCACGGCGATAAACTCGTCACCGACATAAATTTCGGCCGAATCGTCTTGGTTCGGCCGCTCCCTCACAGTGATGGTATCCAGACGGAACATATCGCGGAGATATTTCTGCACACGGGCAATTTCGGATCGATCCACGCCAGCTCCCCTTTTCACGGTTGTTATACGGAAAGATTACTCCTAAAGACTCCCCATTGCTACCTGTGTACAGGGGTGAGTCAACCAATGGCGACTTCATGCGCGCCGGACAGATGAGGCAAGATCGCTCCAACAGTGCAAGGCCCAGCAAAATCTTGGTGCTATTGCGAAACCAGACCTTATGGCAACCAAGACACGCCGATTAGGAATGCAGAATGGCAAAACAAGCTAACGATACGCCACGAAATTCTCGGTTCGCGGTCAAACCGCCAAAACCGGGCGAACAAGTGGCGCCGGCGCAGCCATCCGAAGAGACGTTGCGCTTGCTTCTTCGCCGAAGGTCGGTGGTCGCCAACAATATGACGGGGCCCGGACCCAGTGACGCGCAAATAAAGCAAATATTGTTAACCGCCATTCGCGTGCCGGATCATGGAAAACTGGCGCCATGGCGATTCATCGTATTCAAGGGGCCGGCCCGCAAAGACTTTGGGACCGTCTTGCGCAAGGCATTCTTGGAGACCAACCCGAGCGCGCCGGAAGCGCGCCTCAGCCTGGAAGAACATCGTTTTACGCGCGCGCCCGTCGTGGTGGCTGTGGTCTCTCGTGTCACCGAAAACCATAAAATACCGGTCTGGGAGCAACAATTATCAGCCGGTGCGGTTTGTCAAAGCATGCTGATCGCGACAAACGCCATGGGATTTGCCAGTCAGTGGATAACCGAATGGTATGCCTATGACCCGACCATAAAGATCGCCATGGGACTTAATCCGGGCGAGCGCATTGCTGGTTTCGTCTATATGGGCAGCACAGACCAGCCTTGCCTTGAACGTGAACGACCGAGCGCATCGGACCTCACCACACACTGGCGAGCAAGAACTTAGAGCGCATTCACAAAAAGTGGGGTCCGGTTTTCCTGAACGTGGTCTAGCCGCGCCCTCGATAGGCAGGAACGTCCTGGTCTGGAATCCAGACATCCGCGGGAGGCGCGCCGGTCTGATAAAAGACGTCTATCGGCATACCCCCGCGAGGATTCCAATAACCACCAATACGCAGCCATTTGGGTTGGAGCTCTAAGACCAAACGTTTGGCGATGTCGTTGGTACAAGCCTCGTGAAACGCCGCATGGTTTCGGAATGAACCAAGATAGAGCTTGAGTGATTTACTCTCGATGATGTGCCGGTCCGGAACATAATCGATGACCAGGTGGGCAAAATCCGGCTGGCCGGTGATCGGGCACAGCGACGTAAATTCCGGGCACGTGAACCGAATAAGATAATCCATTTCCGGGCTGGGATTGGATACCCGCTCAAGCAGCGCTTCGGCTGGCGATCGCGGCAACTCTGCCTGTCGTCCCAGTTGGGTTAGGGTCTCAATTTGTTTTTCAGACATCGGTATCGGTCTCACACAGACAGTGCATTTTACACGCTTGGCGATCCAATCAGCTCATCACTCTCGTACCAGGCGTCCAACTTGTCCCAATAAAAGGCCAAATAGTCCTTGATGCCCGACACTTCCACCAAAGGATCCTCGTAGGACCAGACGGCATTTTCGAGCCGCCGGCCCGCCACATTGAGGGTCCAATAAGAGGCCTCGCCCTTAAACGGGCAATAGGTTCGATGATCGGTGCGTTCCAAATATCCCATTTGCACCCCATCTCGGGGAAAATAGTAAACCGGCTCATGATCGGTCTCTTGGAGAACAATCACGCGATTGCTGTCGGCAATGGTTTTTCCTTGGAAAACTGCCGTAATCTTGTTGATTGAGAGCGATACATGGATTTTGTGGTCCGGCCGACTGCCGTACCATGATTCCCGCTCCGCTCCCGATACCGTACGACCCATGGTAATCCTCCAGAAACTATTTGCCCCCTAGTGTTTCCAGGAAAAGTGGATACCGGTTTTCCGTCCGGAAACACGACAAAACAACACCTTAGGGTCCGGTTTTGATTCTATCAAAACCGGAAGGACCCTAGGCTTAATCCTCAGCGGCCGTACCGCCGAACCAAAGTAAGGTCTTTATTAGCACCGAGGGGCTGTGTTTCTCCATGAAAAGCATTAGACTCGGGGTCATGCGCAATTGGGTTGTGGGGGCAGCCGTCATTCTATCTTTTGGGCTGGCTGAGTTTAGTCAGGCCTTCGAGATACCGACAAGTCCCCGAGCAAGAGCTGCCGTTACCAAGGTTGAGCCCACCCTGGCCCGCGATCTACGGGTGGTGGGGCTGCAATTGGGCGCGCCCTTGTTCATTCGCGTTTTCAAGAAATCCGCCGAACTGGAAGTCTGGGTCGAGGACAGAACGGGCCGGTATAGCCTTTTTCGTACATACGATATCTGCGACTATTCCGGTCGTTTAGGACCCAAAATTAAGCAAGGAGACATGCAGTCGCCGGAAGGCTTCTATTATGTCACCGCCGAGCAGCTGAACCCCCAGAGCTATTTCCACCTGTCGTTCAATCTTGGCTATCCCAACGCCTTCGACCAGGGCCTGGGACGGACAGGCGGCAATTTGATGATCCATGGTGATTGCGTGTCGACTGGCTGCTACGCCATGACCGACGACAAAATTGAGGAAATCTACACGTTGGTCGAGTCCGCCCTCAGACGGGGACAACGAGACTTTCCGGTTCACGTGTTTCCATTCCGAATGACCGACCGGGCAATGTACCGATTCCGGCGGTCCCCTTGGATCGATTTTTGGCACAACCTAAAACAAGGCTACGATCTGTTCGAACAAGACCGGCGACCTCCTTTCGTGGCGGTGACAAATGATCGCTACGTGTTCGCCACCCCCGATGATGTGCAAATCAGGATTGCCGACGATGTCGAAGCCAGAATCGCCGCTCGAATGGCCGCCAACCTGAACCGGTCCGCCAAAGGCAAATCCAAACGTGCAGACATCAAACCGATACGCGACGTCGAACCGGTAAAGGCCTCAATGGGTATTCAGATTCCGGGCGAATAGCGCATTCGGTCCTCCTCCGTAAGCTTGTGTTCTTCTAAACATCAGCTTCTCAAGGCAGGATCGAATGAACAACCTACTGAGACATCACATCTAGCCCTGCAGCCCGTCACCGACCGGCGCCACTATGGCCGCGTCGTTATTGCTCACCGCATTGACACGCCGGCTGATCGGATAAGCCCTTAGAAAATCTTGTTGCGCGGGCCGCAATAGGGCCTTGGCCTGTTGCCGATCGAATCGGTCGGAATCCAACCATCGATCATAATCCGCCGGCTTGAGAATGACGGGCATTCTGTCGTGAATGGGCGCAAGCTTAGAATTGGCGTCAATGGTTATGATCGCGACGGAGTCGATTTCGCTGCCATCGGCGGCCGACCACGTCTGCCAAATCCCGGCCATGCCGAAAGGTCCCGTGTCGGACAACACGATATTGTAGGGCTGCTTGGTTCCTTGACGGGTTTTTTGCCATTCAAAATAGCCATCAGCCGGCACCAGACAGCGCCGTCGCCGGAAAGCAGCCCGGAACGACGGCTTTTCCGCCACGGTCTCCGCCCTGGCATTGATCAATGGTTTGGCAGAAACCTCTTTAGCCCAGCTGGGAATGAGGCCCCAACGGGCAAAGGCAAGATGCCGCACCCCTTGCTCCAAACGGACAATAGGCACGGCTTGGGTCGGCGCCACATTGTAGTTGGGTGCCAGGTTCGGTAACGGCCCGTCAAACTGAAACAGGGCGCGAAGAGCTTCTACGGGAGAAGTGAGGGAGTAGCGACCGCACATCCGACTTTAATTGAAGGGGGAACCACAATTGTCAAGATGGCGGCCGCTACCGGTGTGCCTGTCGCGAGGGATGGGGCCACTCCAGGCACAAATTTATTCCAAATGCCAGATCCCCTCCGGGTGAAACGCGTGGAACACAAAGGCAAACGTCACGTCATGTACGGCGTCTACTAAACCAGACGCGGTCTTGCGCTGGACAATCACATTTCCGACATCTCGGCCTTCGCGGATATCCGCGGTGTCTAGGGCGGAATTCTGACCGGCAGTCCAGCGAATAACGTAGTCGTCGGTCTCGATTGTGCCTTTTCGACTCAGTAATTCGAGGCTCCACGCCTCCTGCCCGACGGCAACGACCCGCGCCATGGCAGGTATATTTTCCGGCAATTCGCCTCGGTAAAGAAACGGCACGTCGGTCGTGTCGTAGCCGCTATAGGGGTTATATCCGTAGGAGGATAAAGCGACGCCGCGAGGTGAAAGAACCATCCCGTCGGGAAATCGAGCGGTAAATCGCTGCCATGATTCCATGCGCGCCGGCAGCATTTCCAAATGCGTCCCGGTATACGCGCCGACAATGGCTTCGCCGGTAAATTGTTGCCACCAACTTTCCGTGGACCGATCATACATAACCAAGTCGGAATGGCGCAGCTTACCGGTGGTACCAAATTCCAAGACCTCATCGCCCACTTGGCGATTAAATACGATGGCCGCATTACACAAAGGACAATAGGTCACCGTGACCGCCAGCCCGCCCACCACATCATTGACAATTTCGTGGCGCGTCAGAACTCTGAGCGGATAGGCCCGCGCATCGCCATTGAACTCAAAACTGATAACCGGCTCTAAAGCCGACAGGGCATCCACCTGATCGACAGGTACAAAGAATGGCGCATCAATCGATCGAATCGTATCCTTTGACACGCCACCCGAAATAATCTCATCGAGATCCACGGAATGAGTGGCAAAATCCGTATTCGGCCATTCCTTGACCCACTGGCTGTTCAACGCCCGGGCCGGGTTCAAAAAGACAACAAGGCCGAGAGCCAAGACGGACAACACGAATGTTTTCTTGCGCCACACGATCATGGGTATTGCCACCAATCCTCACTGGGTTATCTCATTCGCTATGCTAGTATTGATTTACTTCAGAATCGAGAATTCGGAAACAAAAGGCGAGTCACAAGACGGTGAGTTGCTTCACAATGGAGTGAAGTCGGGTCATGTCACGGGATTATCCCACTAGGCCCCTGGTTGGTGTCGGCGCCGTCATTTGGCGCGACGACAAGGTATTGCTGGTACGCCGCGGCAAGCCCCCCAAAGACGGCGAATGGAGCCTGCCGGGCGGTGCTCAAGAGCTCGGCGAAACCATTCTTCAAGCCTTGACGCGAGAGGTTCAAGAGGAAACCGGGCTCACCATAAAGGTCGTCGCATTAATCGATGTGATAGATGCCATCATACCCGACAAGGATGGCAACATTCGAAATCACTACACGCTCGTCGATTTCGCCGCTCGATGGGTTGGCGGCGATGCGCGGCCGGGTGACGATGTAACGGCGGTGTGCTGGGCGACCTTGGAAGAACTTAGCGACTATGGCCTATGGCAAGAGACCTCTCGCGTCATACGCGATAGCGTCAAGCTGTTATAACGAACAGTCACACAACACGAAGAACGGCAATCCAGAGCACGTTGGTTGACAAAAGATGGACTCCCCTATTCCGCTACGGGCATGGCTTGCTGGCGATCTCGTGGCGGCTGGAAAATCTCCGCAACGCCTTCGGGAAATGTCTCGACGTAAAGC